>DATMNR010000581.1:0-12535 GCA_035568795.1 Ktedonobacteraceae bacterium | reverse complement strand
GAATGTGCGCGTGCATTCGCTGCGCCTGGGATGGTGGACAAATGAAGTCATCGCTGCCAACAAGAAGAAGGGTTGGACAGTCAATTTCGTGCAAGGATGGGAGTGTGTTATACGTGGAAAGCATTTTTTCCTGGTGTTCCTCAAACGCTGCACACACGATGATATCAGCCATCAGGGCATCATATGCTGGTTGGTATCGATAAAAATACAGAGGGAAAATGAGCTGTAGAGAGCTTTTCATCTCATCTTCATTGGCAGAAGAAGCAGCTATCGCCTCAATCATCGCTGGAGTCGCACCTTTGGCAATGGCATTGTTCATAATTTCTTCCCCATAATCGAACACTGGCGCTGTATCCACCAGGATCAAGTGAGAGACGGAATCTGGATACCGAAGGGCATACTCCAAGGCAATGAATCCACCGTAAGAGTGACCCAGCACCGCAACTTTCCCCAAACCGAGATGCTGTCGCAAGCTCTCCGCATCATCAGCCAATTGTGCATTGGTCACGCTCTCTATAGGTGGTCGACCAGAGCGCCCATTATGTCGATGGTCATAATAGACGAGGTGCAAAACATCACCGAGCATATCTAATCCTCGTAAATAGCTATGGTCCAACCCCAGACCACCATGCATCACCAGGCAAGGTACTCCTGTCCCACTGCTGGCGTAGAAAATATGCGTCTTTTGTATCTCTACTGTTGGCATGTGCATCCTCCTTTAAGAAGCCAGACTTGCTCAATCTGGGCGATTTTCGCTACTGCCAGGCTAAGCAGTTCCCAGCCTGATCCCCTTGAAAACTGGTACGGATCAGGAGATGGCATCAATGGGTCTTCGCCAGCTGCTTAACGTGTTTGAATGACTCTTCGATCAGACTTTTCAGCGTGGGCAAATCCACATCGTCGAGACGCTTGATGTACAGACAACCTTTGCCGGTGGTGTGCTTGCCCAATTTCTGGAGCAGGTCGTCACGCCGCTCAAAGCCGCTCATATTGTAAAGCGTCAAATTTTGCTTGCGAGGCGAGAATCCGGCGAGTATCATATCGCCCTCGCGTCCACTTTCATATGTATAGTGATAGCTGCCGAACCCAACGATACTGCTCCCCCACATCCTGGGTTCCAGTCCAGTAACCTGCTTCATGAGTTCCAATATCGTAAAGCTATCTTTACGTTTCCGCTCATCATCGACGCTGTTAAGAAATTGTTCAACATCCTGGTCGTTGGGGGTTGTTTTGTTTTCTGCCATCACTACCTCCCGGTATGCCTGGTAGGCTGATTATACGCGCAAAAGTGCAGGTAATCCGATGTAAGGATAGCGCAAGAGTTCTAATTTGTCCAGTTTCAATAATGACTCTGTATAGGGATTCGGTCTCACGTTCTTCATTTTCTGGCTTGTATGTCATAAGTAATTCCTGGTATGGATTAATATCGGATATTGGCAAAATGCTTTGGAGTGTTTTGATTGTTTCATAGCGTAGTATAGCAGAAATCAAGTACTACTCGTGTTCTACCAGGTACCGGGCGCTTTGGGATAGGCTTACAATGAACCAGGACGGTGCCAAGCTTGCTCTCCGCATGCCACGTAGAGCACCAGGACACGCAAGCGCCCAAATTGGAGGTAAGGGAAAGATACTACCATCATGTTGGGCACCAGGACAGCGCAAGCGCCCCCGCCACCCATCATCCACTCACCTGTCCCTACATATGGAATATCTGGCATCCGATAGTTGGCGGTTGGTTCACTTAGCTCTTGAGAGATGCGTTAAAATAGATTGAGAAACGAGTTCTTCGCTTGGGGATATGCAATGAAAAAACGCCATTCCAATCTCTCTTCCTCATTGGGCAAGAAAGGAAAGATGAAAAGACCACAGTTGGGAAAGCTTCCACCCCTTTACCGCTTCTTTAAAATTCGTAGTGCGAAGTATCAGGCCCCGGTGTGCCCTTTCCCTCGACTTTGCTTGCGCTTCTCTGCTTCAGCTTCAGCGATCCTCCTGGCAATGATTTCACGCAAGGCATTAGTCAAGGCCTCATCGTGGGTTGCACCGGTGACTGTCGCACCTATGCCAGGTACCGTGGCCACGAAATGGTCACCGACCTGCTCTACCTCGATTGTTTGTTCCGTGTCTATCATGCTTGTTCTCACTCTCACCAAAGTAGACACTAAGTGGCTTGTAAGCGTTGCGACGAGCTGCGCTTTTCACACGTGTGAGAATCAGTACGGTATAGTATCCCATTATTTCTTTTCCACTTCATCCCGTTGCTTTGCTACTTGCAATTCTACCACTTTATGGTGTATTCATACGCCCATCCGAAGCATTGCTCTCATCCTCCCAAAATCAGAACTCGCCCTCTAATTCCCCAACGTCTTAATAAGTGCCTCCCTCGCATCCGCGTAAAACAAAATACTAATCTTGGTCGCCATCTCATCAGATAATTCATTGAGCTGTCTTCTAGCGGAAATCGGGATGAGCAGGGTAGTCGCGCCTTTCTCAACAGCAAGTTCAGCAACGTTTGCAGCATTGTATATCGGCTCTAAGAAATCGGTCAAGTAATAGAGAGGAATAACAATCTAAGAATATTAGATCCGTTACTACCCAACCGTGATCTACTCATCGCCCACCAGAACAAGATCGAGGATGTATTGGCAAGCATCTTTTCCACAGTAATACTCTCTTTACGCATCATCTCTACCCTTCCAACTATTGGTGTGGTATACTGCCGCTAACTTAACTTAGCAGCACCAAACGGGCATTAGACAGGGATTTCTGTCTGCTAAGATCAGCAAAAACAGTCGTTGTCAGGAGGTTCACCCATGGCTGATCGGGTAGGACAACAACTAGACAACTACCGACTCACGCGCCTGCTAGGAGCCGGTGGCTTCGGCGAAGTCTACCTGGCTGAGCACCTCTATCGCAACACTCAGGTCGCCATCAAAATACTTCCAGAACTCGCTCAGGACGACCTGCATAGCTTCCTCATGGAGGCTCGCACCTTCCGCCTCAAGCACCCCAACATCGTGCAGGTCCTTGACTTCGGAGTCGAAGGACGTATTCCTTTCATCGTCATGGGATACGCACCCAACGGCACCCTGCGCCAGCGTCACCCAAAGGGCACGCGAGTCCCTCATCCCACCATCATCTCCTACGTCACGCAAGTGGCCAGCGCCTTGCAGTACGCCCACGAGGACCGCCTGGTCCATCGTGATGTCAAGCCAGAGAACATGCTCATCGGGGGACAAAACCAGGTCCTGCTCAGCGACTTTGGCATCGCGACCATCGCCCATGCCACCTCCTCTCAGAGTGCCGAGACAATGGCAGGGACCATCCCCTACATGGCTCCAGAACAGATACAAGGGCATCCGCGCCATGCCAGTGACCAGTATTCCCTGGGTGTGGTTGTTTACGAGTGGCTGTGCGGAGACCGCCCATTTCATGGCACACTGACCGAAGTGGCAGTACAGCACGCGACGGTGCCCCCGCCACCATTGCTTGAGAAGGTGCCGGCGATCTCGCCCGAAATGGAGCAGGTGGTGATGACCACGCTGGCCAAAGACCCCAAGCAGCGATTTGGCAGTGTGCTGGCGTTTGCGACCGCGTTTGAGCAGGCAAGCCAGGTCGAACAGCCTGAACCATTCGTTCCTGTTTTGGAGACGACAGCTACGCACCAATCCCAACAACCAACAGAGATGGCTACTCCTGTACCCGTAATACCGTTCTCACAGCAGGCAGTGAGTGCGGTTTCAGCAGACATACCAGCCCAGCCACAGACAATCCCTCCCTTGTCAGACAAGGAACGCCTGCCTCAGGCCGAAGAAGAGAGGCAGACTAAAGAGGAAACGGCTCATCAGGAAAAGGACCATGCTGACAAACTCGAAGAGGAGCGAGTTCCCAAGGCGAAGGACACAGTATTGGCCGCAGCAGAGTTGGCTACCATAGCGCACCAAACTCCGCTTCCGACTGAAGTGGCCCATTCATCAAAGCCCCCAGCATTACCATCTGACGTGATGGTGACAGTGAAGCCCGTGAAACCCAGCGCCTTGCGACGTTCCGTCCTACTGGTGCTAGCAGGGCTGGTGATTATGGCTCTCGTCAGTGGTATAGCCTGGTTCACTTTTCATCAAGCTTCTCCAACTGCAGGTACTCAAGCTTCTCCAACTGCAGGCACTCAAGCTTCTTCGGCAGGGAGCGGCCTATTCGGGATCACAGCCGGACCCGATGGCAATCTCTGGTTTACCGAGAATAGTGCCAATAAGATCGGGCGCATCAGCACCAGCGGCACGATCACCGAGTTCCCTATCCCAACTGCCGGTAGCGGCCCAAATGAGATCGCAGCCGGATGCGACGGCAATCTTTGGTTTATCGATAATACTGTCAACCAGATCGGACGTACTACATTCGGTAAGTGATTCTAGGAAAGGACATGGAACCACCTGCGAACTACAGCAGTATGGTGAAGCACACCTGCTAAAATGAGCAGGAGTGTTGTCGTACTTACGTTTCATCTTACTTACACTGCTTTTAAAACTAAACAGTATTTAGAGGTTTGAAAAGTAAAAAATGTATGAGCAGCATAAGTGATCTATGAAAGCTTGTCACTCTAACTACGGTATTTCATCCAGTAGTTAGTGCCCAACCGAGGTAATAATATACAAATCTTCGAAGCAGTTGATCATCAACTGAACAGCCTGCACCGCCAAATATACCCGGCAATTTCTCTAAACCTGGATGCGTTCGTTGGTCTAGTATTGTTGCATCTATTATTGGAGAAACATTCACCACTATTTTGCTACCTTAGTACTCCCAACTTTCATGCCCCAAGGGCGCTCGATTGAGCTCCTCGCGATAGTGTTGCCATAATGGCATGAAGCGGTTCATATACAGCAAAAAGCGCTCATTGTGATGGCGCTCAAGCAGGTGGATCATTTCGTGAACAATAATGTACTCTAAGCAGTACGCTGGCTTCTTGATGAGTTCCAGATTCAACCAGATACAACTCGCCTCAATATTACATGTGCCCCATTTGGTTTTCATCTGCTTCACGCCCCATTCTTCCACCTGTACGCCAATGATCGATTCCCATTTGGCGATGAGGGGGCCAATCGCCTCTTTGAGCTGGCGGCGATACCAGTTGGTCAGAATTCGCTCTCGCTTGCTCGTATCGCTGCCGGGTCGCACAAATATATCCAGGATCTGGTTGTTGCGAATGGTTACGGTTGGTGTGCCTGCGCGGTAAACCACATTCAGCCGGTAACGGTGACCTTGATAGTAATGGCTCTCGCCAGAAATAATCTCTCGGGCCGACTGGCGCTCCTGGTTCTGAAATTTGGCCTGTTGACGCTTGATCCAAGCCAGACGGGAGATCGTAAAGAGGCGAACAGCCTCGTCGTTGACCCTCAATGGCGCAGCCACACGTATCCGACCAGCCGGCGGGTAGACCGCGAGATGAATGTTTTTGATGTTTTTACGCACGACATCAACGACAAGGCCGTTAACCGTGATCTGGTGCCTCTCCGCAGTACTCATTGGGTCTCGGACGGGCTTATAAATCGCGCCCCTACATCAATGCAACAAAATATACGGCGCATGGGTTTATTCCGACTATCTGTTGTACTCATCCTGATTCTTCACTATATCAAAGATCCGCATCCCCAGGTCATCATCTTGCAGAACTTCCTGGATCGCATAGAGGACTACCCTTTCCTTCACGAGATTGTTCTTCCAGCCATCATTTTTCTTCTGACGTATTATAGCATCCACGGCAAGGGCTCGCTCCTCATCATTCTCTAGATTATTATACAGCGCCTGCTTCGCAGATGTGTTCAACGTGGATGGATAACTGGCCCCACTGGCAGGATTTTGTACCCTTTGGGTCAGTTCTACGATCTCTCTGAGATACTGCGCATATTCCTTGACCTGTTGCCTGCGCTCCTGAATCAAGGTGTCGAGTAATTCGGACATCTTTTCGTAGTACCTGGGATTGGTCGGCATTTCTTCAATAATGGCACTGCGCAGGTTATTTTCAATGGTCTCTGCCATCGCTCCCTCGCTCCCTTTTATTTCCTCTGGCAGATCGTTCAATCCTTCTTCGCCGCGTTTTACGATCAACTCGACCAGCGAGATATCATCGAAGGCAGAGAGCTTTTTGCTGTCGTCGGCCCGCACGTAGTCGTCGAGCAGACGGCGCATAGCTGGTTCATAGAGCTTGAGATCTGGATAATCGCGGCTCGCCATCTTAATCGCGGCGCTCACTTTTGTGTAGTAATCTACATCATCTTTGATCTGTTTACCCTGCGGCTCGCTGTAACCAGCTGCGACCATGTCGTTGGCGAGGTTCGTATAGGTGAGGATCAGTGCGTTTGTGAACTCGTAGAGCGTCACTCGTCTGGGTTCGTTGTTTTTGAGTGCATCCGCATCTGCCGTGTCACCGCAGAAGTAGCGGATATAATCCTCCGTGGCCCTGGGAAGAGGGACCGGCTCGCAGAGGGCCTTGATCTGCTCGCGTGCAGTGTCCAGATCCTCGCGTCCTTTTGCGATGCGATCCTTCAAAAGCCCATTCACATCATCCTTATCGTAGCCGCTCAGGGCTTCCGAGGTGTAGTCGTGGATTGAGCGTTCGAGGCTTTTGAAGAGATCCTGGTAATCGATGATGTACCCATAGTCCTTGTCGTCTCCATCCAGGCGGTTCACGCGACAGATGGCCTGAAACAGCCCGTGATTGTGCATCTGCTTGTCGATGTAGAGATAGGAGGCCGAAGGCGCGTCGAAGCCTGTCAGCAGCTTGTCCACGACGATCAGGAGCCGCATCTGTCCCGGCTCTTTGATGGATTTTTCTTTGACCTCTTTCTCAAAGTTTTCGGGCGTTTTGCCATTTAACATCTTCTGGTATATAGCGAATTGCCTCAGTTTTTCGGTCAGTCCCTCGCCGCTACTTTCGCCTTTGATCTCACTTCTTGTGGGCCTGTACGAGGTCACAATGGCACACTCGTGAAAGTCTGCCGCGATGAAAAGCTCATAGATTTTACATGCCTGGTAGATGTTATCCACGACGAGCAGGGCATTGCCGCGCCTGCTGGCCAGGCGTGGTTTGTCGTCCATATCGCTTATGATATCGGTGACAATTCTTTTAAGCCGCTCCTCTGAGCTAAGGACCTTTTGCATCGTGCCCCATTTCTGCTTGAGCCGGGCGCGCGCGATGTCCGTCAATCCTCTGGTCCTGTTCTCGAACCACTGGTCGATTCTCTCCTGCGAGCCGATGTACTGGTTGATGTCGCGTGCCTCGTAACGCAGGTCCAGCACGACTTTATCCTCTACTGCTTTGTCAAATTTGTATGTGTGTATGTAGGTGCCGAAGATCTCGATGCTGGTCTGCTTGTCGGTTTTTAAGAGCGGTGTGCCGGTAAAGCCGATGTACATGGCATTAGGCAGGATGATATCTTTCATAGCCTGTCGCAGTTTTCCGGATTGGGTGCGATGGCATTCGTCCACGAAGACGAAGATATCGCCCTGAGGTTTGAAATTGGACGGGAGACTGTTTTTTACTTCCGCGATAAAGGCATCCACATCGCCTTCTTCTATCGGGCCTTCTTTCCTTTTCTGGCCTCTTCTCCCGAATTTGTGGATGAGCGAGCAGAGTAGCCAGGGTGTGGACGCGCCCAGTTTGTTTACAAGATCCTTCGCACTTTTTGTACGCACGATTTTTTCTCCGACGCCCAGGAAGATCCCTTCGATCTGTTCATCCAGCTCGGTGCGGTCGGTAACGATCAGGACGCGGGCATCGGGCACGTGCTCGTAGATCCATTTAGCGAGCCAGACCATCGTCAGGCTTTTGCCGCTGCCCTGGGAGTGCCAAATGATGCCGCCCTCGCGACTGCGTACACGCTACCGTGCCGCTTTGACGCCAAAGTACTGATGTGGGCGGCAAACTTTCTTGGTTCCATAATCGAAGATAATAAAGTCGTGGATGACCTCTAGCATACGCTCCTTTGAACAGAGCTGGGTCAGATGCTGGTCCAGCAAGTTCTCAATCGTGCTATTATCCTCGCGCCAGAAATCATACTGCTTCTCCCTGGTGGCGGTGGTTCCATAGTACAGGCCCTGGGTATCGTTGCCAGCCATAACGAGCTGGACAGTGGTGAAGAAGGATTGAATATAGGCCGCATCCTGGTTATCCAGGTTCTGGCGAATGCCAGTGGTCACGTCTACGATGGCCCGTTTTAGCTCCAGGACGGCGAGCGCGATGCCGTTGACGTAGAGCACGATATCGGGTCGCTTGTCGTTTGTGCCCTTCACGGTAACTTCTTCGGCGAAGGCAAAGTCGTTGTTTGCCCAATCGTCTCCCCAATCGATCAACATGACAGTCTCGTATTTTTCGCCTGCCCCAGTTTTAATCTTGACCCCATAGCGCAGCAGGTCATAGACCTCTTTGTTAATGTCGTAGATGCTCCTGACCTGATTGCCAGACACGCGGTTGAGTTCAGTCATGGCACGGTTGATAAGGTCGTCATTGTAGCCTTTTTTCTTCAGAAAGGCGCGTAGCATGTCTTTTTCAATGTTGCTGTTGTTGTAGCGCTTTTCCCAGTTGCCGAGATAGTGGTATTTCAGTTGGTCGCGCAATAGACTGACGACCCGATTCTGCGTAATACGTTCGACCTGGTCAACTTCGCTCATACTAACCTCGTTTTTCCAGTGAGCAGTTCCTGCATCATTCCTTGCTTCAACATACGAGTTTTCTCACGTCTGTGCTCTAATGCGGCAATTTCGGCGTCCATATCGGAGAGAACTGTGGCAATGGCGCGTTGTTCGGGGAGAGAAGGAATACCTCGTTGTTCGGGAAGGGGAATTTGAAAAGACTTAATCTGCCCAAAATTCAGACCTTGCCGATTCCCTCCAGCTTGGAAGCTGTCAATCTGCATCTGCCCAATTTTCGAGAGCAAGAAAAAATTGAGGTAATAGGAACTAAGTTTACTTGCATCGATCCTAATAATGCACACATGCTGGTTAACATTGCCTCCTAGTACCCTGTTATTTACTACGGCACTTCTACCAATCGAAGCACCAGTAATATTAAGGAGTACATCATTTTGTTTGATTTCTGTAGCCGAAAACGAACTATGTGTTTCTTCGTCAATAAAAACAACGTCATCAAGCAATAGATGTCCCCAACCGACATTCTGGCTTCTCAGAAAGGGACGCCCTTCTTTCTTGTAAACTTTTTCTCCGCCCTTTGGAGTTATGCCGCTCCCAACTTTTGTCACTATATCGCCTAATGAATATACTCCCCAATCTTCAAGAATCATCCCTATCTCAGTTTGCTTGTAAGTCTGTTGTTGTCCCTTATGGAAACCTGGCAACCGCGTCTTCCCCGTGAGCAACTGTTGCATCGTTGCTTGCTTGATGTCGTGCTTCTTGGTGATGAGTTTGTCGAGCGAATTGATCAGGGCGTCTACGTCGCTGAGAACTGTGGCGATGGCGCGTTGTTCGGGAAGAGGGGGGAATATAATAGTGATTTCTCGGAGAGTACGCATACTTAATGCAGGTTGCCCGCTAGATGCTATTGATTCATAAATAGCACTTTGTCCTTGTTTACCATTCAAATATTGACTTAAAAAAAGTTGGTTTAAGTGTTTAGGATTTATCCTAATTTTTGCAACGTTAGGAGCGAGATGAAACTTATTATCTTCTGGGATTACAGCAACTTGTCCTAGTAATGCTCCCACGTAAGAAATAACTAAGTCTCCTTTGGCTAATTGAGAACGAGGTAGCGATTTTGATGTTTCGAGAGGTATAGTCTGCACTTCTATCAGATCCAACATACCATTTTTTATATTCAAGGCTTTAATAGCGATAATTGGCCCAGTTTGACGATAGTCGAAGTGTTTCGTATATTCAAAACCTGCTAATTTAGTGACAAAAGCAACTTCTCCGATTGAAGTTACTTCCCAATCCTCAGGTATCATCCCCACCTCAGTCAACTTATACCCTGGTTTCTGATTGATATTCTGTGCCATTATTGTCACACAAACCCCATTCTCTTCAAATGCTCATCGACCTTACTACTCAAAATCTCTACTTCTTCAGTAAGCTCAGGCAAAGGTGTGACATAACGTTCAGCAAGTTCCTTCACACGTCCAGTCAATGCCTGAGAAATCCGGTTCAGCTCACTTTGCACATCGTTAGCTATCGTCGCCAGCCATTTATCGTCTACCACCAACATCTTCACCTCGTCCTCGCTCAATTTCTCGTACTTCGCATCGACCTTGGCATCGAGGTTTTTGAGCGCGGTTTTAACCTTTTTGCTGGCTTCTGTCTCATCATTAAGGGTGTTAAGATATTTACGCAGCATGGTCCGCTCATCCTCTGCGTCGGAAGCGGTCAAAATGTCAAGCAGGCGCGTATTGATGCTGGCTTTCGTAATCTTGCCCTTCTCGTTTTTCGCCTCTTCGAGTAGGCCACCCTCACCGCCATGCTCTTCCTCCAGTTCTTCCAGCTTGCGCGTAATCTCATCTCTGGCCGCTTCCAGTTGCTCAATATGCTGCTGCTCGGCAGCGAAATAGCGGTTGATGATAAATTGCGCCGGGATGAGATCTTTATTGCTCTTCCAACCATCTTGCGCAATAATGTACACATCATCCTGCATCACATCGGACCAGTAGCTCATCAGATGCTGATAGACATCGTATTTATCTATCAGTTGCGCCTCAGCAAAGACGCGCAGGATATCCTCTGACAACTGCTCGATCAGTTGTTTGGAACGACTGCCCACGCCGAGATTCTGAAGTATTGGTCTCTTGCTGGCTCGCCACTGCTCAAACAATGCGGTCACGGCCTATGTGTATACCACAAATTCGGGATGTGAGAAAATCGTTGGCTTGATCTGATCGGTAGCCACCTGAAGATCGCTATAACCGGTGCGCAGTCCGCTGGCGAAGAGTTGCTGCTTGAGCGTGGGAAAGACCAGCCAGTAGTCTTCCAGAGCAGCGATATCATGATCAGGGATGCCACCCAGGAGATGGGCCGCAATATCGTGCAGATCTTCGGGTTCCGAGCTATCGATATAACGCGGAATATTCAGGTTGTAGTCGTTCTCTGCGATCTCGGCCACGCTCACCATGCGTGAATAGCGGGGTTGCTCAAGCTGGCGGTTGAAGACATCGACGATCTTATGAATATCCTGGTGGCGCAGACGATTCTTGTTGCCGTCCTTCATAAAGCCCTTGCTTGCATCGATCATAAAGATACCGGTGCGGCTGTTGGCATTCTCTTTATCGAGCACGATGATGCTGGCTGGAATGCTGGTGCCGTAGAACAGGTTAGGAGGCAGACCGATGATGCCCTTTATATATCCCTTACGAATGATGTTTTTGCGAATCTCGCCTTCAGTATTGCCGCGGAAGAGCACGCCGTGCGGTAGAATCACCGCGCCCTTGCCCGTACTTTTGAGCGAACGAATGATATGGAGCAGAAAAGCATAGTCCCCATTTTTTTGCGGTGGCACGCCATCGGCAAAGCGTTGATAAAGATCGTGGTCCGGGTCGAAGCCGTTACTCCAGGCTTTATTGGAGAAGGGAGGATTGGCAACCACGAAATCGAACGTCTTAAGGTTATGATCATCCGGTTTGTTCTTACCGTCTAGCTTAAAATAGGGACTGGAGAGAGAGTTATCGTGCCAGATATCAGCGGTGGGCTGATCATGCAGAAACATGTTCATGCGCGCCAACGCGTAGGTAGCGTTATCCATTTCCTGTCCATAGATCGTAATGCCATTTGATTCATCGGCGACCTTGAGGAGCAGGGAGCCGGAGCCGCAGGCGGGATCATAGATGGTCTGGCTCTGGTTCTCGGCCTTGTTGATGCCGATAACTTTCGCCATGATGCGCGAGACCTCGGATGGTGTATAGAACTGGCCTTTGCTTTTGCCCGACTCGGTCGCGAAGTGGCGCATCAAATATTCATACGCATCACCTAGGAGATCGTCGCCCTCGGCGCGATTTTGGCGGAAACCAGGGCGGGATTATTAAAGATCGAGACCAGGTTAGTGAGGCGGTCCTGCATCTCCTTGCCCTTGCCCAGTTTGTCAGCATCATTGAAATCAGCCACATCGATCACGCCTTTGAGGCCGTTCGCCTCGGCGATCTTCGCGATGATCTGCTTATTGATTTTGTCGCCGATCTCTTTATCGCCTCTGAGCTCGACCATGTCAGTAAAGCTGCTGCCCACGGGGATCTTAATCAGGGGGCGAGACTGGCCGGCATATTTGTCGGAGACATATTTGACGAAGAGAAGGACCAGGACATAATCCTTATATTGAGAGGCGTCCATTCCACCACGGAGTTCGTCGCAGCTTTTCCAGAGCGAACCGTAGAGTTCACTTTTCTTGATTGCCATTAAAAACTTCCTCCACCTGCTCTTTTAGATGTATTAACAGGGTGTTAGGCAATGAGCCTTTTCTGTCCATGAAGAATGGGACGACAAGGCTCCTTCACTGAGAACACCAGAAGACGCCCATCGGGCAAGCGTACTTGCCGCTCATTGACGCGCT
>DATMNR010000580.1:0-3887 GCA_035568795.1 Ktedonobacteraceae bacterium | reverse complement strand
GATACGAAAACGGTGCATAATTGCGTGGGTCGCGATTGGTCAACAAATGATGCATCGTAGCGCCCAGGGCATACAGGTCTGAGCGAGGATCCGCGTTCCCTTGATATTGTTCAGGAGGCGCATATCCAGGCGTTCCCAAAGCTGACGTTTGTTTGCGCTTGATATTTTTCGCTTCGTCTGCGCGCGCAATCCCAAAGTCTACCAGGTGTGCACGCTTATCCTTAGCGCCGATGATGATATTGGCAGGCTTAATGTCTCGGTGTACGATGGGCGGTGTCTGTTGTGCCAGGTAATCTAGAATATCCAGCAATTCCGAAGCCACACCGAGTACCTCTCGCTCCTTCATTGGCTGTTGAATGCGATCCATTCGCTGTTCGAGATTTTCTCCCTCGATGTACTTCTGCACCATAAAATAACGGGAATCTTCTTCGAAGCTGTCTGTCACATAAGAGATCAAAGGATGATCAAGGTGAGCGAGAGTAGCGACTTCGCGTTTAAAATTGCGTACATCTTCTTGAAATTTAGCATGATCAGTATTATCAGAGACTAATTCCTTGATAACGACCAGTTTGTTATCTGTTCGTTTGTCGGTTGCAAGCATAGCAGTTCCCATGCCGCCTTCGCCGAGCGACTTCGTAACGATATACCGTCCCCCTTGTAAAGAAGTGCCAATGGCTAATGAACGAGATGTACCACCCATAGATGTACCACCTATAGTTGTACTGGAAGTAGCGGCAGGACTTAAAGCTCTGCCACAATTACTGCAAAAGCGTACGCCATCGCGATTTTCATATTTACAGTAGGGACATTCCATTCTTCGTACCCACTTTCTCCAATCCAGGGGTATAATCGGGTGTCTCCAGCACGAGGCTGCGAAGGCCATCCTTATGCAAGATTATACTGTGTTTCTGCTCAAGAGTCGAGCGCGCAGCAAAAACCTATTCTTAATGAATATATACGTAATCATAATGCAAAAGTTCAGCAATGCCCACTTTTTGGATACAATAAAAATCCGTCGTCTAAGACGACGGATGCAAAAGGAAAGACAACGACGAAACAAAGCTACCAGAGAATCTACTGTCTCCGAAGTGCGCTTTTCTTATGTTTGTATCTACAGGACTTTTAGAGATGTTGGCAGCGAAGAGAGATGATACCGGGCGCAAAATGATTTGCTTTTTGCAAATACTCTTCTTCATTGGCCTCGATCATCAATTTGTGCATCACTACTACATCACCGTCCGGCAAAGGTTCTGCCGGCTGCAGGCAAAGTTCCATGACAGCACAGCCTCTCTCATAGACCTTGACAAGACCTCCAGAACCTGGAATGCGGTAGATACGATTATCTATTGTTGGACTCAATACCTCCAGGTATCCAAACTTGATAAGTTGCTGGTACTGATTCTCAGACAGCATTTCCCTGAGCAATACCTTGGCTCGGCTTTCTGCCGAGAGGTGCTCACTCATAGACTCGCGGAAACGTCCGACACGACCATCGGGAGACTGTGAGAGATAGTAGATAGCCAGGAGTAAGAACAGCAACCAGATACCTAGAAATAAACTAAGGGTTTGCAACATTGCCGCTTACTCTCCCCTCAGCCTCCAACTACACGAGGCACCATCACAATCTGTTCTGCTGTGCGGTCAAACTGCTCAATACGCTCTACAGGTTTTCCAGACTCTACTTTAAAAGCGGTTGCGCCACGAGCGCGTTCCTGGTTGAAGATGCGCTCGGCTTCTCGGATTGCCGCTACGGCCTCGGAATCGTTGGATTCTATCTTCTCATTATCCCAAACGACTCGCTCGTCACCGCGACGGGACATAATCCGCAGCATACCCATGGTCTGTCTCCTTTTCTGTACAAGCTCACATACCAAGTCTGGTCGCTATTTGTTCGCCCTCCGTTCATCTTCCCACAAATTGGGGTATAGAATGAGCATAGCATGATTTCATTGCAAGCGTCAAGGGTAATTTATTCTCATTTTTGCCAGTTAAAGAGGCAGGTTGAATGTGAAACTGCTCCCTTCGCCGGGTCTACTTTCGACAGAAATCCGCCCCCCGTGTAGTTCCACAATTATCTTCACAACGGTCAATCCTAAACCCTGGCCACCTACTCTTTCGGAATGAGCAATCGGAATTTGATAAAAGCGTTCAAAAATTCGCTCCTGATATTCAGGCGCAATCCCACACCCGGAATCGTGAATGTGAACCTCTACCTGTTGTTTAACTTCATTGGCAGCAAAAGAATCAGTGCTTGCAGTTTCTGTTGGGATGTTGTTTGCACGAGCGGAAATGACAACATTACCACCTGGTGGTGTAAATCGAAGTGCATTATTGATGAGGTTACGCATTACGTGTTGCATACGTATTGTGTCAGCATTTATTTGGGGAAAATCGCTTGGAACTTCAACGTGTATGGAGATCTCGTTATCCATTGCTATGAGTTCAAGTTCTTCAATGGCATGAGCGATGATCTCCGGTAGTCGGATGAAATCACAGTTCAAACGTAACTGGCCTGCATCTGCGCGTGATATAAGTAAAAGATCCTCAATAAGAGCATATAGGCGCTCGCTGCCAGCTCGCGCTCGCCGAACAAATTCGCGTTGCTGTTGATTGAGTTCTCCTCCTATGCCTTCCAGGGCAAGGTCAAGATAGCCATTAATTGTATTGAGTGGAGAACGGAGTTCGTGTGTAATCATTGAAATAAAGCGTGCTTTTAATCGTTCTACATCATCTCTCTCTGTCATTATCATCCCTTCAACTGATCGACATTCCGCGATAATTTTTGTAACAATTCAGGTTTTTCTCTTGCCGGCTACGGCAGGGTGGGATAAGTGGGCGGGGACACCCCTGATTACCTGTCCCCCGGACAGGGTGCCCGCCAAGGGGGCCGCGGCCCCCTTGGAACCCCTGCCGAATAATATTTATTTATTTGATATGTTTGCTTTCGGGATACATTCTTGAGTAGTTCATCGGAAGTAATATACCATTGTTTCTGTAATGGAGATCAGAAGGATGAGTAAGATTGGCTATAGAGAGCGATCATCTAATGGGAGTTGTTGTATAACTCCAAACTGGCGCTTTGTCAGCTATTGGTAACGAGAAAATGAAACGTGCTCCTCCATGGGGCGCATTTTCGGCTCTAATTGTACCACCATGCGCTTCTACAATTGCCCGTACAATTGTGAGTCCTAGACCACTACCTCCAGTTCTGACCTGGCGGGATGTATCAACACGATAGAAGCGATCAAATACTCGTGCTAAAGCCTCTGGTGGAATACCTTTGCCAGAATCGGTAACGGCAACTTCGAGTAAATTTCCTTGCTGCCTGGCTTCGATTACCACGGTTCCACCCGTTGGAGTGTGGCGCAGTGCATTATCGCAGAGATTCGAGAAGACGCGCATCAGCATATCGGGATCGGCCCACGCAGGCGGAAGATCAAAGGCTACATTATTGAGTGGTTCTACATTTGCCCGCTCGAACTCTGGAGCCAGTACAGCCAGCGCCTCGTCAATTACAGCAGCCAGGCGCAAGACCTTTGGTTGAGGTTGCATCGCTCCCGCCTCTACTTTCGCCATAAGATGCAGGTCTTGAACCAGACGACGCAGGCGCAATGTCTCGCGCACAATGATGCGCCCTGTGGCTTCAAAATCTTCCCGATCCTGATTTACACCGTCGACCAGTGATTCACCTAACCCCGCGATGGCTGTTAATGGTGTTGCAAGATCATGGGTAATATTCATTATCAGCTCGCGGCGCCAAAATTCCTGTTTGCGCAGTTCATCCACATCTTTCTCGAGTCGTGTCGCCATTTCGTTAAATGTAGTGGCAAGCTCTCCCAGTTCACTTTGTGAATGAGTTGTCACTCGTGCGCTGTAGTCACCAGTTG
>DATMNR010000579.1:0-4870 GCA_035568795.1 Ktedonobacteraceae bacterium | reverse complement strand
TATCAAGCTATCTTGCATCAACGTTTATTTCCCTACAAAAAGGGCGAGAAAAGAAAACAGACGAGGGGAATGGGAACGGCGAGAATAAGGACGAGAATGAGGAACGTCAAAGCCATGATGAGGATGAAACGAGCAGCTTGAAAGCTCAATTGGCGGCGATGGAGGCAGAATTGACAGAAATTAAAGGATTACTTGAAAAGATGTACCAGGTGCAATGAACATCTTACTATTTGCTACGATTGGTATTCTTTTCATGAATAAGTTTTAATGAGTGATGATGAGAAATCGAGCTACTTGTTTTGTACAGCTAGCTCTCACACTTTCTTCAATTTTCACAAAATGTCACCAGGCGCATATCCCCTTTCACATACAACGGATGTCGTGGTTGCCCAGCTTTTGTAATACCAAGGCAATACAGGTCGTTTCTCCCTGCAAGTAATGACAGTACCTGGTGATCTCTGCTAAGAAAAGCACCTCTGACACCCCAACCAAGTACAACGGTTGGGCAGCGTTCAAAGGCTTGCATAAGGAAGCGGTTGTTCTCTGCTCCAACAGGATCTCTGGCCTTGAAAAGCTCTCTATAATCTGTTGCCCTATACGCAAACAAGTTCACAACTTCCATTGACCCAAAGCCCCATGCTCGCGCAAATCCCATGCAACGCCGAATAGTTGGATCATTCTTGTACTCATTTGCAGTGCTCGGATTGAGCAAAACGAACAAAATTCTTGGATGGTATGCAGACCATGTACGCGATAAAGAGTAGCGGTACCTGCCACTGACATCAAATATTGCCCCTGACTCTACTCTACCTGTGAAGAGCGGATTGCGTTGGTAAGGGATATTCCAGATTGGCACCTGTTGCTGGCCCATCGCTGTTGCGCCAGAAGCATTCGATGGGGCAACTAAGGGTTTGCGGTTTTCTTCTTATCAGCCAGATCATCGATGGCTTTACGAATACCCTGCACTATATCCAAAAATGCGTCGTCGTGAGTGGACCACCTGGTTACCGGTTTAGCACCAGTAGGTAACGCCTGGAGTTTCGCGAACGGCGCTCCTTTCCAATCAACCGGGCGCAAAATGATTGGGATGACCCTCGCTTGATTGGCATCCTGCCTGGCGAGTGCCAGTTTCAATTCGATACTATAGCAGAATTCCGAATTGATGAAGTCAGCGCTCACAAGCAGGAGTATAATCTGAGCGTTGTTGAGCCGCTCCATTATTTGAGATTCCCACTCCGTCCCTGGAGCGATATCTCCATCATACCAGGAAGCGATTATATTTTGCCTCTTGAGGTTAGCCAGATGTTTTTCTAGTTCTTTGAGATACGCCAGATCCTCGTGCGCATACGAGATAAAGACCTCAAATGCCATGGTATTCTCCTTGACTTGCCCCAATCAACAGTTGCACGTTGAATAAATGATTGATACATCTTTCTTCAGAGTGCATGAACTCACTGCACGCTTTGCAATTCAGCTATGGCAAGTATACAAGAGCGCACCTGACGATGCAATATACTTGCGCTTTCACACGAAACAGGATGATATAATAGCGTCAAGGAATTTGTCCCTTTTCATTAAAATGCTGGTGAAGGACACAATGGCAGAAGCTTACAAAACCAAAATTGGTCACGCACACCTCAAAGTGCGCGACCTCCAACTCTCGATCGACTTCTATACACGCTTCCTTGGACTCGACGTGACCGAGGTGGTCGGCAATCATTATGCATTCCTAACTTCAGGAACTTTCCATCATGAGATTGCGTTGCAAAGTGTCGGACCGGATGCACCACACCCTCCTGCTAGGGGGACTGGACTCTATCATGTCGCCTTCGAGGTTCCTGATAAGCGTTTATTCGCGCTCGCCTATCGCGCCTTATATGAAGCAGAAATTCCAGTAGTAGCTGTGGATCACTACATCAGTTGGGCAATGTATTTTGACGACCCCGATGGCAATGGACTCGAAATCTACTGCGATACTCGCACACAACCTGGAGGACGCCAATTATGGTATGGAGATAACGCTCCACTCGAAGACGAGACTATTCTGGCTGCAATGGCGGAATGATTAACAAGTCTGTCGCCCAAACGCTTCAAGATCCTGCAAAAGGCAGGTTGCCTAGCAGCATTCCTTTGCGCATTAGCGCCCTTTGCCTGACTTCGGCGGTGACTGCAGTAAACTATACCAATTACGGTCCGCTCATACCCGTCCTGCGCACAGATCTACACATTAACAATGGCCAGGCAGGTTTAATGTCAACACTGCTATTTCTTGGATTGGCGGTAATGTACATTCCAGCCGGTGTATTAGCGGATCGCTATGGGCAACGACCAGTTCTGATTGGCTCAAGTATCCTGCTCGCGGGAGGTGGCATGCTGCTACCGCTCTTTCCAAATTTCACCTGGATACTTTTCTGTCGTATTATCGCTGGTTTTGGCGCTGGAGGCGCCTTTGTGGCAGGAGCTGGTGTTGCCGCGAGCATGGGCAAACACTCGCCGCTGGCACAGGGCCTTTATGGCGGGTCCGTTCAGATTGGCTCTGGGCTTGGCTTACTATTCACTCCTTTCTTATATGCCTGGTTCGGCTGGCGTGGCGCATTTTTCTTCTGGGGCTTGCTTGCCATTTTAGTAGTCATTACCTGGCTGATAGTCAATGATGGACAAGAAGCGCATGCACCGACCAGGGTAGATGTCAAAGCTGGACTACGCTCACCAGCGGTCTGGACACTCGGTCTCTCACATATGGGAACGTTTGGCCTAGGAAACGCACTGGCTGCATGGATCGCCGTCTATCTTGCCCATCAATACGGGTTGTCACTTGGACTGGCAGCAACGCTGGGTTCATTAGCGCTCCTGACGGGGGTGTTTTTTCGACCCTTAGGCGGTATCTTGATAGGCCGTGGGATAATAGGGGCTATTCCTTTGCTACGGCTGGGAACGATCATGGGTTTCATCGGTGTAGCTTTGCTGGCTCTTCCCCTTCGAGTTCCTTTCTTCGTTGTGGTTGGTATGGCTTTGATTGCCATTGGAGCAACTATTCCCTACACATCAGTCTTTAACGAGGCTGCGCGCCTGAGAGACGTTGGCAAGGGATTAGCCCAGGGGTTAGTAAGCGTAATTTCAGTCCCAACGGTGATCTTAGGGCCTCCACTCATCGGGTTTCTTTTCGGGTACACAGGCAATTTTAGTTTAGCTTTCGGTTCAATTCTTATTTTTAGCGCTATCGCTGTCACATCCTCGTTTCTGGCGGGGCCAGCCGTTTCACGCGAAACGATTTCAAGCCGGGAAAGCCATTGACAAAGGGGTAACAAGGGCGTAATATTAGGACGTTCAATAAGGTCTGGCGCATTCGTCTAGCGGCCTAGGACATCGCCCTCTCAAGGCGGAGATCACGGGTTCGAATCCCGTATGCGCTACCATATGCACGTTTTGCATCGCCTCAAGCCCCGATAGAAGCGGCTTGGGGCGATTTCTTTTTAAAGCACTTCCACCTAAATGTAGCAACCGTGTAGCAACTGGATTTTTAGGCTTACTTTTATCATCATCTTAGAGCAATTTGTCCCACCGACTTCGTATTGCATTTCTGGCACGTTCAAGGTTACTAAAGCATGACAATCGCTGAGGTTGATCTACTCCACTTCTTTCTCATGTCTTTCATGCTTAACGAGTGCAGCATCTAATTGTCTCATGGCATCCTGTTGCATCCCTGGAAGGACATGAGAGTACACATCCATCGTCATACTGATCTGTGTGTGGCCCAACAACTCTTGTACGACTTTCGGATGGACACCAAGGCTCAAGAGTAGCGTCGCCGCACTATGTCGCAGATCGTGAAAGCGGATATCTGGTAGCCCGGCCCGAGTAAGGAGCTTCTTAAATTCTTCAACGACATGATTGGGGTTGAGATGAGTACCATGTAAGGTGCAAAACACATAATCATAGTCCTGCCAGAACTCGCCAGCTTTCAATTTGGCTTCCAGTTGGCTGACACGATGCTTTTTGAGGGCCTCGAGTGCAAAAGGCGCAATCATCACACTTCGACGACTCTTCTGAGTCTTTGGTTCCGCTTCCACATAGACATGCTCCCGCTCTGGCATATGGGTAGGGACACGTGATAGTACACGGCGTACTTGAAGAAGCTCCGCTTCAACGTTGATATCTTGCCATTTGAGACCTAATAGTTCTCCTCGTCTCATTCCCGTTGCCAGTGCTAGCGTGAACAGCGCTTCCCATTTATGCCCACGCACCGTAGCGAGCAACATTTGCATTTGCTCCATCGTTAATGGCTGTATTTCGAACTGTTGCTTGCGAGGAGGCGAAACCAGATTACAGACATTTCGATAGACCAACCCCCATTTTACAGCTGTATCTAAAGCGTTATGTAGTACACTGTGGTAGTAAATGATTGTTGCCGGCGCCAAGCCTTCATTCGCTTTTTTTGTATAGAACGCCTGCACATGCTGCGCCGTTAACTTCTGCAACTGGTAACGTCCAAGACTGGGAATGATATGTAGATCTACTGCCTCCCGATACCGTTCATAGGTGCGAGGACGAATGCGCCGCCGGTGTGTATTCTCCAACCAGTCGGTTAAGAATTGCGCGACTGTTTGAGGTGCAGTGGTAATCAGCGTTCCCTGTTGCTGATCATGCAACACTCTCTTTAATTTCTCTTGTACTTCCTTTCGTGTTTTGCCATAGAATACTTTTCGTTTACCTGTGCCCAGAGTAACACTTCCTACCCACTTTCCATCAGAGTTTCGGTAGTAGATTGACCCCTCACCGTTGCCACGCTTCGCCATATGACCTTCCTTTCCGTTGCTATTTGTCGACATATTTGAAAGTCGATAGATTGTTCTTAGCATTCCTTAGTAGT
>DATMNR010000578.1:0-4796 GCA_035568795.1 Ktedonobacteraceae bacterium | reverse complement strand
CGCTCGCCCAAAATTGAACTCGCTGTTCGGAAGACTTCCTCCGCATTTGCTAGAGGTACGCTACCAACCAGGTGCGCACCTTGAGGCTTAGGAGTAGAGGAACTGCTGATATTCTCGTTTGCCACATGTTCTCCAATCTTTGGACGCTTCATACAAATGATAATTGAAAAATATACAGGAGTTTCGCTGTTTAGCTCAACAAGTAGTTAATCCTCAAGGTTAGGTACCGTAGAGATAAATATATTCTATCATACTACTAATTAGCGCTCAATTTAAGAGGTCTCATCTAACAGGACTTCTCACAATAATGGCTCGCTTACGAGCCAGGCCAGGTGAAGAAGCGACTTGTGAGAAGTCCTTCATAAAAGATCTATTTCCGCATGAGCAGAAATATAACAGCAGCGAGCAATCCTAATGTTGCTAACGGAATAAGTATAGTCGCTATCGCTTTGCCCCTACTAAGACGATGCACGGCCATGATTACGAAGACCTGGAGCACAATACCATATAAACTTAAGACAGAGTTGAGGACTCTGCCTACAACAGGGATCAAAGCCAGCAGTTTACTGAAGATACCAAGTGGCGCTTGTATATATAACGAGCTGTTGCACTGCTCAAGAAAAGTCCCCTGACCGCCAAAGGTCTTTGCGAGAAGGAAGACTATGCCCATTAGTAGAAAGAACAAACAAGGCACTAGAGCGATCAAACCGATGGATGTAGACAGGGTGAAGAGTCTTGAGAATGTTGTGCCTGTCGCAGGAGGATAGATAAAATTCACCAGGAGCCCTAGCATTGCGTCTAGAATGGCCCATGCCATTAGTTGAATCCAGACAAGACTCCAACTTGCATCCCCTTTATCGGCAGTATACGTTGCTAACGATGGTTTAACTAATGCATTGAGGTAACGTTGAGGTAATTGAGAAAGCACTCTACTTCGTGAAGGAACTGTGTTAGTTTGTGTCGACGAGATTGCTTGACCCGTGGGCATTAGTTGCTCTATACCAGCTTGCTCTTGATACGGACTGTTAGGCATAAAAGTTACCCTTTCAACGCTTAAAGTTTCTAAGACCTATGCATTCGGATATTCAATGTACAAAACCGTGGGCATCATAGCATGAGCTGATCGAGTAAACAATAAACATAGGTATAATGGCTCGCAATGAATTGACAGACCTGTACGCATCTGTTACCTTACTCTTGAAAATAAGAGTGGGGGAGACATTTTACTTGCAATTTCTGCGTGAAGCGTTGCACCGTTGTAAAATCTTTTGTTTTTTGCTCCTGTTCCTATTAACTGCTTCCTGCGGACAGGCTTCTACGCAAGTACAAAAAGATCAGGCAATACCCGTACTCCCAACACCTGTACCCACATTGCGATCTTTGGCACAGGCTCATGGCATGTATATCGGAACGACCGTTAGTGTCGGTGCATTGCAAGACGAGAAGCAATATAGAGACATACTGGCTACAGAATTTAATATGGTGACACCCGAAGTCTCTATGAAATTTGACGCGACAGAACCAAAGCGCGGCCACTACAACTTCACTGAAGGCGACATTCTTGTTGCCTTTGCTACAGCGCATCATATGCAGGTGCGTGGACATAACCTGGTATGGTATATGGCGTTACCCTCCTGGTTAACTACAGGCCACTTTACCCGAGACGAATTACTCTCGATACTCCATGATCATATTTTCGCTGAAGTTACTCACTATCGTGAGCAGGTCAATATTTGGGATGTGGTAAATGAAGCAATCAATAACGACGGTACGCTTCGCGACTCAATCTGGTCGCGTGGAATAGGCCCCGATTATCTTGATTTGGCTTTTCGTTGGGCGCACGAAGCCAACCCCCAGGCACGTCTGTTCTATAATGATTACGGTGGTGAGGGATTGGGTCAGAAGTCGAACGCGATCTACAATCTGGTATCAGGCATGATCAAACGCGGCGTTCCAATCAACGGTGTAGGTCTGCAGATGCATGTGAGCGTTGATGGGTATCCTCCGCCCCAGGACGTTCTGGCGAACATGAAACGATTGGCTGCGTTAGGCCTTGAAGTACAAATTACAGAGATGGATGTAAGAATTCAAAACGATCCTCGACCTATGCAAGTAAGGCTTGCTGCAGAAGCACAGATTTATGGCGAAATGCTGAGCACTTGCCTGGCCGTCGAGCAATGCACAGCATTCGTCATGTGGGGCTTTACCGATCGCCATTCCTGGATTCCAGGCGCAACAGGTCATCCGGATGCACCGTTGATATTCGACACTGCCTATCGACCTAAACCTGCTTTTTTCGCGCTTATGAATGCATTGAGTCAGAAATAAAGGCGTGCATCACAAAAGATGCACGCCCTATCTTTATTACGAGAACAGCTTACAGGGGACTCTTTATGCAAAGAATTTGTACATCAACTGTGATTTGCTAAAGTTACACGTATTTTCCAGGCAGCCCAATCCCCAAAGCCCCTGAATTGTAGCCAGTAAAGAATAATGATTGTAAGGATTTGTGCTATCGTCGAAATGCTGAGGATGCTTCGAAGTGATTACAAGAAGCGGAGCATTTGAACCACCTAAAACCGCGCCACCTACCCCTGTCGGGCTGTGGCAACAGCCAGCATGGCCCGTATAGTCATCTTCATCCCATGCAATTACAATGGCAGACTTTTCAGTCCATGCCTTAGATCCCATGATCTCAGAAACTGTTGACTTAAGAAAAGCATCGCCTAACTGAATAGCCCCATGGTCAAGTCCTGATGCAGGGAAGGCACAACTTGGAATGCCGACGAAAGCTGCATCTGAAGTTGAAACGCCATGCATATCATTACACTGGTCAGGGCTGATCCATACGAAATTTGGTACATTCCCTGAATTGAGGTCAGCCTCGAAGCCGGTGAATGGAACAACTTTATTCAGTCGAGCAGAGTTGTTACGAATTGCTGGGAAGTACATATAAGGATCGTGCTTTTGCGCGTAAAGCTTTACAGGTGTCCCATCGTTTCGAATGGGATAGTATTCGCCTGTATAACCAGCGTATGGCATCGATTGCATATACGCTCTCCAGGTCAGTCCATGGGCCTCAAGTTGATCGACGATTGTAGTGTCGTTGAACCAATGAGCGGTATTTGTTGCCTGGGTAATTTGAGCAGGCGTAAGCAACTCTTGCCCGTTTGTATAACCTGAGGTGGGACCAAATTCTTCTGGAGGACATGTCACCGTTGGTCCTGCCTTGCAATCGTCCCAGATATGCTGGAAATCACCTGAAATGGCTGCAAGGTAGTTGGGAAGGCTGGGGTGCGTTACACCAAAGTAGTTAGACGAAATTGCGTAATGACTGGCAAGTTCATTGATGTAAGGTGCATCAGCAGTATTCCCAAATATTTGATCTGTCGCGTGATTTTCCATCATGATGTAAAAAATATGCTCGAATTTGGAATCACTACTTTGAGACGACGTTGCTCCTGCTGGTGCACCGTTCAATACGAGTACTACAGAAAAAAGAATGCCGAGAGCTACAAATGTCCTGAGTACACGCCGCATGAAACCTCCTTGTGTGTGGTGAAAATGTAGAGGTGAAACACTAACATCCGAGCGGTTTCAAATGGCCGCTATACTAGATATAGTATAATCAGATTATGCTTTGATTAAGGGGATGTTAAACCTGTTATATCCCATTGGCTGATTAGGGTTTAAAGCTCGAAGTAGTTCATCATCCTTGACAATTCCTCCTCCCATAGATGAAGATAAACATAGAACCATGATGATTAGTGGAGCTTAGCATAGTTTCCAGGTATCTTCAGAGGAATACACGCATGACTACAACCAAACGCCGAACCGAATCAGAAAATGTAGATATTCAGATCGTTGAGCCTGTTCTCGCTCCTGATCGCGCTCGTAACCCTGGTATGCCACTCGATATGGATTGGGTGCGCCAGGTGCGCGTAAATCGTAGCGCGGTTGAGCGGCGCGCAGCAACCATCCCCACGCGTCGCACAGTCAAGAAAGAGTGGCAAGCGGCCTGGCTTCTGCGAGCCGTCACCTGTATCGACCTCACCACATTACAGGGCGACGATACTCCAGGAAACGTTCTGCGTCTATGCGCCAAAGCACGCCATCCCGTGCGTCAGGAGGTATTGGAAGCGCTTGGCGCGGGTGGGCTTGATCTAAAGGTCGGGGCGGTCTGCGTCTATCATAATCTTGTTCCTGTAGCCGTCGAAGCATTACTCGGTTCTGGTATTCCCGTTGCAGCCGTTTCGACAGGCTTTCCCGCCGGGCAAATCTCCTTTGAGCAGAAACTCGAAGAAATCGAGGCTTCGGTACTGGCTGGGGCCGCCGAAATCGACATTGTGATCTCACGCGCGCATGTATTGACCGGTAACTGGCAGGCACTTTATGATGAAGTGCGAGCTTTCCGCACCACTTGTGGCGATGCTCATATGAAGACAATTCTAGCTACGCATGAACTTGCTACACTTCGTAATGTGGATATGGCAAGCCTGGTATGTATGATGGCGGGCGCTGATTTTATCAAAACCTCCACTGGAAAAGAGCCGGTGAACGCGACTTTGCCTGTGGGAGTGGTTATGGTGCGAGCAATTCGTGAGTATCTCGATCGCACTGGCTACAAGGTCGGCTTCAAACCAGCGGGTGGTATTCGTACTGCCAAACAATCGCTAGACTGGCTCATTTTGATGAAAGAAGAACTGGGCAACGAGTGGCTCAATAATTCACTGTTCCGTATTGGAGCCAGTAGTTTACTTTCAGACATTGAGCGGCAACTTTCGTACTTCGCCACT
>DATMNR010000577.1:0-3905 GCA_035568795.1 Ktedonobacteraceae bacterium | reverse complement strand
ACGCTCGACACAGTATGAGTTACGTAACATCTCAAGTGTACCATGGGCTGGGTAACCTGTCCATGGTACATGGATTCACTTCCCCGTTGGCTAGCCTGGTACGGTTGACAAGCAAGGTGCCATGTCGTACGATAACAGGGTACCAGCGATGGGACAACAAGATAGGAGTTTTTCGCGGGGGTGTATCCATGAAGGCCTCGGAGAGAGGTCCGACCGAGAGCGAAACCGCTATAGCCCTTCGGAGATTGTAGTGAAGGCAATTGCGTTATTTTTTCAGGGCCGTAAACAGGATACCTCGGAAGTTGCGAACCAGCTCATACCAGTTTTAGAACAGCAAGGGTATGATGTTCGTAGTATTGATAGCCGGTATGAAGGGGAAGAGACCCCTGACCCTTTGATCAAAGGTTGCGACCTCGCGCTGGTTCTTGGTGGTGATGGCACTATTTTGCATGCGGCACGCCTTTGCGCGTTTGCTAATCTACCGATAGTAGCAGTGAATTTTGGTCGCGTTGGTTTTCTAACCGAGCTTGAGCCTACCGAAGTACTTGAAAAACTTCCCCATTACCTGAAGCAAGATGGCTCTGTATGGGTCGACAAACGTATCATGCTTGAGGCTACTCTTGATCAGGACGGGAATCACGAAAAGTTTCTCGCGCTCAACGATGTTGTTATCGCTCGCGGTATGTGGCCACGCATGGTGCAAATAAGCATCTGGGTCGATGATTACTATTACAACACAACACATGCTGATGGCATAATTATGTCAACCGCTACTGGCTCGACAGCCTACAACATGGCTGTCGGAGGTCCGTTACTGCATCCGCAGGTGCAGAGTATTGTGCTAACACCGGTTGCGGCGCATCTCGCCTCTGATCGCGCTTTGATCTTGCCGCCGGATGCCCGCATTAAACTGCAGATATTTACAGGGTCCCAGGAGGGTGTCTTTTCAGCCGATGGGCAGATGAACCGCGAGATTAAACACGGCGCTACAATACACGTGCAGAAGAGCCAGTGGGTCACCAGATTTCTCAGGCGTAGACCGCCAACCTATTTTTACCAGTTAATCAATGCGAAGCTGAAAGGTGAAGAGTAGGGGAGTAGTCCTAACGAGCAACTATGTTACTTGAGCTGAACATCAAAGACTTTGCAATTATTGATAACCTGCACCTGCGCCTTCACCGCCTGTTCAATGTATTTACAGGTGAAACGGGCGCGGGTAAATCGATCATCATCGATGCAATGAGTGCGCTGCTTGGCGGCAAAATCGGCGTAGAAGTCGTACGCGCTGGTTCTGATCGAGCAACCGTCGAGGGAGTTTTTTCCATTGAAGCTCTGCCGCCCATAAGCGATGAGTGGAAACCATTCGAGGCAACATTGAATGCGGATGGTAATGGAACAGGCACATTGCTCCATGAATCGATATCTATTGATGCAGAACAAAGCGTCACAAACCATGCCGATGCTGAGAGCGCCGATGCACGTGTCGCCCTGGCAACGCTATTACATACATATGACATAACCCCTGAAGATGGACACTTGATCCTCTCCCGCGACATCTTCGCCTCTGGACGCACAGTAGGGCGCATCAATGGCCGCACAGTTACACAACAGGTGCTACAGCAAGTGGCTAGCTGGTTGGTAGATATTCATGGTCAGAGTGAGCACATGAGCTTGCTACGTCCTGAACAGCACGTTAACTTCCTGGATCGCTATGCTGAGCTTCTGCCGTTACGTGAGCAATTGAGCATCAAAGTGACTGAATGGCGTAATGCCCGTAAGACACTCCTTTCTATGCAAGAAAATGAACGCGAGCTGGCTCGCCGAGCTGAATTCCTGCACTACGAAATTGAGGAGATTGAGAAGGCTGAACTACGACCAGACGAAACACAAGAACTGGAAGAGGAACGCACTGTGCTCAACAGCGCGGAACGGCTGCGCGAATTATGCACGCTGGTATATGGGTCGATTAAAGGCGGGGATACTGGAGATGATTTTCAATCAGCACTCGATCTGCTGCGACCTGCGCTCAAGGCTCTCAACGAACTCTCACATCTTGACAAGAATCTTGAAGAACATGAGACAAACCTTTCCGAGGCCATCTTTCGTCTGGAGGATGTCGCTGCAAGTATCAGTAGCTACGAAAGTGATATCGAGGATGATCCGCAGCGCCTGACAGAGGTTGAAGAACGACTCGACCTGATTGCTCGCCTGAAAAGAAAATACGGCATTACTAGTATTGAAGAGATTTTGCAACGCGCAGCAGACGATCAGGCGGAACTTGAAACGATCGTTCACCGTGATGAACTTATCGAATCACTGCAACAACAAGATGGCCTGTTACGGCAGGAAATTGGTCGCATTGCCCAGGCAATTTCTGAACGAAGGCGCGAAGCTGCGCGATTGTTATCAACTGCAATGGAAGAGCAATTAGACGACCTGAATATGAAACGCGCCCGCTTTTCTGTAGAAATCGAGCAAGATTCCGATGCAAATGGAGTGCCAGCAAGTATCAATGGACAGCCCGAACAGTTCTACGCATGCGATGTCACAGGCATTGACCGCGTGCAATTTCTGATCGCGCCTAATCCAGGTGAGCCGTTTAAGCCGTTGACCAAGATAGCATCGGGTGGTGAGACATCGCGTTTAATGCTAGCGCTAAAGTCTATTCTCGCAGCTGCAGATGCAACCCCCACATTGATCTTTGACGAGATCGATGCAGGCATCAGTGGAAGAAGCGGTCAGATAGTGGGTGAGAAATTGTGGCAACTGACGCGCAACCACCAGGTAATTTGTGTCACACACTTACCCCAGATTGCGGCTTTTGCAGATACCCATTACAACGTCAATAAGCAGGTCTATGATGAACGCACAATTACACTTGTCAACGAGCTGCGTCCAGAACAACGTGTACGCGAAATCGCCTACATTCTAGGCGGAAACGCGACAGATTTCACTATGAAAAGCGCGGAAGAGATGCTCGCCCGTTCATATGTATGGAAAGAGAATTTCCAAAAGCGGCTTCTTTAACAATATGCAACAACAAAAGGTACGTGCTGGGAGGAATAGGACTATTGATTTGACGACTGATGAAAAAAGTCGTTATCATGAATGTCTCATCAAGCTGACGAAGCCTGCCAATTTAATAACCATAACCAACAAGACCATTTGGCAGGATGTGAACGATGCTATTGAACTCCTACCAGATAGCTTTGTGGATTTGATGGTAATTGACCCTCCTTATAATCTGCAAAAGACCTATAACACTAACACTTTCAAGAAAATGGACATTAAGGACTACGTATCGTGGGTGGATAGTTGGATGTCCAAAATGCTCCATATCCTTAAGCCGAACGCCTCAATTTATGTCTGCTGTGACTGGCAATCTAGCTTCGCGATATACGAAGTGCTTAACAAGTACCTCTATGTTAGAAACCGCATTACATGGGAAAGAGAGAAAGGAAGGGGTTCAAAAACCAATTGGAAAAACTGCTCCGAGGATATTTGGTTTGCAACAAAAGCTAATGCCTATAAGTTCTACCCAGACAGAGTAATGATTAAGCGTAAAGTGATTGCGCCTTACAAAGTTAATGGAGAGCCTAAAGATTGGGAGGAAACAGAAAACGGCAACTTTAGGCTAACCCATCCGTCAAACCTTTGGACTGATATTACTATTCCATTTTGGTCCATGCCAGAAAACACTGATCACCCAACACAGAAGCCAGAGAAGTTAGTTGCTAAGTTGATACTTGCTAGCTCTGATGAGGGTGATTTTGTCTTTGACCCGTTTTTGGGTTCAGGCACTACGTCGGTTGTTGCGAAAAAACTGAATAGGAGATACTGCGGTGTAGAGGTTGATGAGCATTTCGCACTGCTTGCTGAGAAGAGATTGGAGGCCGCCGATACGG
>DATMNR010000576.1:0-11970 GCA_035568795.1 Ktedonobacteraceae bacterium | reverse complement strand
ACAATCCTGCTCTAGTTGGCACTTCAGATGTAGGGAGGGATTTCAGTTGAAGTTCCTCCACACTTTTCAGGGAAAGCAACCAAGACATATAATTGAACTACACTTAGTTCTCTGGCATCAAAAAAGTGAATTACTAGAGATATTTCAAAGAAAAGGCAAAATGATATGAACGATTACCAGCAGGATGTGCATTTTGGTGCAAACGTCGATCCAACAGCGAACGATCCAGGTTGGCCGCTGCGTCTGACCCTTGCAATTGAGAAGGCGGGTTTGGATTATATTGGTATTCAGGATCATCCCTACAACTCAGGGTTTCTGGAGACCTGGACACTAATCGCAACGTTGCTTCAAGCTACAGAACGTGTGCATGTCTTCCCAAATGTCGCGAATCTACCCCTACGTCCGCCCGTTATGCTGGCCAAAGCTGCCGCAACTCTAGATGTGCTTAGTGGAGGGCGGGTTGAGTTGGGACTGGGCGCTGGAGCTTTTCGTGAGGGCATCGAGGCCATGGGTGGCCCAGGTCGCAGTAAAGGCGAGTCGATCGAAGCCCTGGAAGAGGCAGTGCAGATCATCCATACATTCTGGAGCGGCACTCGCGCTCTGCACTTCGAGGGCAAATACTATACCGTCAAAGGTGCGCATCCGGGACCACGCCCGGCGCATTCCATCGGCATCTGGTTAGGTTCCTATGGCCCGCGTTCGCTGGGGGTGTTGGGGCGCCTTGCAGATGGCTGGCTCCCCAGCAGTTCTTATACACCACCGGAACGCCTTCCCGAGATGCAGAAGCGTATCGATGACTCAGCGCTGGAGGCTGGACGTCAACCACGGGAAATTCGTCGCCTTTACAACGTCATGGGATTGATTACAAATGGTCCAGTGCAAGATGTGTTTACTGGTCCAGTAGAATACTGGGTTGATGAGCTCACGCGCCTGGTTGTCGAGGTAGGCATGGACACCTTCATGTACTGGCCTGCAGACGACCGCATGCGCCAGATCGAGCTTTTTGCAGCTGAAGTTGTACCGGCTGTAAAGGATCAGGTTGCAAAGGCACGAGGTTCTGCCTGAAAAACACATTGATTCTATAGGTTAGTGAAATCATGATTACCATTCGTCAAGAACGGGTCACAGATTATGCAACTATTGGCGCATTGCATGCTCAGGCTTTCGGCAACCGAGCAGTAGAGGCTACTATAGTCGCACTTCTGCGCCAACATCGTGCATTTGATCCGGAACTCTCACTAGTAGCAGAGATTGAAGGAAAAGCAGTTGGACATGTTCTCTTCTCTCCTTATCAGATACGTTTACTTGACCAAACAATACCTGCCGTAAACCTCGCACCCATTGCTGTTGTTCCGAAGTATCAAGGTCAGGGTATTGGTGGTCAACTCATTCTCGAAGGACATACGCTTGCAGCTGCCAAGGGATATCTTGTAAGCTTTCTTCTTGGACATACAAGTTATTATCCCCGTTTTGGTTATCAAACACATGCATTTGGATCTGCACAGGTTGTGGTGCGAAGCGATGAAATCTTCGGAAATGTGCTTGACACTCGTAGCCCTACGAATGAAGATGTGGCAATGCTACATACTTTGTGGTTTCATGAGGAGGGTACGGTAGATATGGCTATTGAACCGGGACTTGATTTGCTTGATTGGCTCAGCCCGAATCCAGACATGCTAGCTACCGTTTATATAAGTGACGGTGCTATAGTCGGTTATACACGCATGCATATAAAAGAACCGACAAGTCCACGCGTTTTTCTAGCCTCAGATCATGAGACAGCCCAGTCGATAGTCACTACTATGGCCCATACGTTTAAATCTGCTATACATGAAACTCAGTATATTTTGCCACTGCACCCATTCTCAGCATCGACAAAAGCTTTTGGTCATGCGAACTGTATTGCACAAAACGCATGCATGGCCTGCTCCCTTGGCCCCAGCCCATTTAAAGATTACCTGGCTCTTGTGCAAAGTGGGCATCACCTAGCTGGACGTGTAATCTGGCCTACTTGCTTTGATCTTGAATAATCTATAAATAGGTCTTTAGCCTGTCTTCTATGAAGGAGAATAACGCATGCCACTCGATCCTCGTCTCCAGGCATTTATGGAACAAAATGGACTCCTGGTAAAACCTGGTAGTCCCCCGAGACCGCCGGAAGTACTTCTGACTGAACTTCGTGAAAGTGTGAAGCAGACAACTGTTGCAACAGACAGTACACGAGAATCGGTCGCGCAGATTGAAAATCTTGTGATTCCTGGTCCGGCAGGAAATCTCCCAGTCCGTCTTTACACGCCAGAAGGAATAGGTCCATTCCCGGTGCTCATGTTTTTTCAGAAAAGCTGGTGTGCGGGCAATCTGGATACCCACGAGATGATGTGTCGAAGTCTATGCCGCGGTGCAGGTTGCCTGGTGATGACCGTCGACTACCGCCTAGCACCTGAATATCCATTTCCCGCAGCACTTGAAGATTGTTACGCCACTACCTCGTGGGTAGTAGCAAATGCAACAAAGCTCCAAGGTGATCCTACACGGATCGCAGTTGGAGGGGAGAGCGGGGGTGGCAATTTTGCTGCTGCAATTGCACTTATGAGTCGTGATAGAGGTGGGCCTATGCTGACGTTCCAGTTGTCGATATGCCCTGCGGCTGACTTTCGTGTAACCACGGATTCGTGGAAGGACTATGATGGATATATGATGAACATGGAAGAGTTCATTATTGTCAGAGATTTCTATGCACCCGTTGAGGAACGATTAAATCCCTATGCTGCTCCCTCACTAGCTTCAAACTTGCATGCATTACCACCTGCATTAATTATCACTGCAGAGTGTGATCCATTGAGGGATAGCGGGGAACTGTATGGACAGCGACTCCTCGAAGCGGGTGTTCCTGCCACCATTACTCGCTATGATGGCATGGTTCATAGTTTTATGCACTTAGGCGCCTTGATACCTCAGGCAAATCAGGCACTCGATGAGGTCATTCACGCTTTACGAACCATGTTTGCAAGGAAAGACTACGAAGAAACAAAGCAGTGAGTTAACATAATGTTAGAAACAGTACTTCCTAACATTCGGGAAATGGTAGAACAATCAATCACCAAATGTTGCAGCGACTCCCTATTTGCTGTATGATGACGAAGGAAAGGCCAGGAGCTACGGGCAAATTGTAATTGTTAACTTTAATTGGGGTTAGAGTAAGTCACCGATGGGCCGATAATAGAATTGAACAAAATAGTAGGGATATCTGAAAACCACGGAAGGCCGATAAGTCGGCACCTACGAAAATCCCGTTTAGTTTGTTAAAAACCATGATCGGCTTCAACGCGTTTGTTAAAAGTTTTGATTTGCTCTACACATTTTGATACGGGATAAGCTGAATTGTGCCTCCGGATGGGGTGTGAAAAAAACCATCGAGGCACGTTTTGTCATGTCAGCGGAGGGGATTGATTGACACTTAAAGGTTTATTATCACTGTTGACGCAGCGGCCAGAGTTTCGCCGCCTGGTACAGCAACTTCACGATGCTGAGGCATTGCCTGCCCTTACTGGAATAACTGAAGCCGCGCGTCCATATATCATCGCGGCTCTTGCATCGACCCTCCAACAACCACTGCTTGTTGTTCTTGCCAATGAGACTCGGGCAAACCTGGTTGCAGATACGCTCAAGATATTGGTACAACAACCTGAGGATGTGTTGTACTTTCCAGATCGCGATGCCCTGCCGTTTGAGCGACTCATCAGCGATGCGTTGACAACACAACAACGCATGAACACCTTGATTTGTTTAACAGGAAGAGATCGCAATCCAATAGTTGTTTGCTCAGCACGTGCGCTTACGCAACCCGTTATTCCACTCCAAGAGCTTTCAGCCTCGTTATATAGCTTGAAACCAGGACAAGAGGTTGATCTGACGCTGATGCTGGAGCACCTGTATAATCTTGGCTACGAACCCGTAACAGAGGTGGAAGAGCCGGGGCAATTCAGCCATCGCGGAGGTATTATTGACCTGTTTCCCATAACATTGCCGCGTCCAGTACGTATTGAGTTTTTCGGGGATGAAATTGAATCGTTACGCACTTTTGATCAAGCCTCGCAACGTTCTCTCAATCCCATTGCTTCTTTTGTTATAGGCCCGGCGCGTGAGGCATTACCTTTGCGGGGACCTGAAACAGCGCAAGAGCTTGAGCGACTCAATAGTAGCATGTTACATCATGATGCCGAAGATCGCTGGAAGCGCGATCTTGAAGATTTACGCGAGCAGCGATCTTTTGATGATATCACCTTTTATCTGCCTTATTTGCACGCTCAAGCCAGCGTGTTAGATTATCTTCCCCGCAGCGGACTCGTCATTCTCGATAATCCAGAAGGCATTCAAAATCATATTTCTGAGCTTGAAGTTCAGGCGCAAGAGATGAAAGAGCGTTTTGAGAATGATCACGAAAACCCTACACACCTTCGAGACATCTTCATAACCTGGAATGATTTGGAACCACGCCTTCAAGAGCGCCGTCAGCTACGTTTTGCTGATATTCTATCTGCGATTGAGGGTGCATTTGACGCTTACCAGCAAAGTGGTACAGAGGCGCTGATGCCTCTTTTCAGCAGCGCCAATTCATATGGTGGACGATTGCGCACATTTGTGCAGGATTGTCGTCAAGCACTTGATCTGCGAGAGCGAATTGTGATCGTGACAGCTCAGGCGCGAAGAATGGCCGAAGTTTTGAGTGATGAGTCACTCCTTGGAAAGGCCACAATTCATGTAAGCCCGGGTACCAACATTAACGAAGCGCCTGAAAATAGCACTTTGACCCTCATACAAGGACAACTATCTGAGGGTTGGCAATCTCACGGATTAGGGCTTCAAGTCTATACCGATACCGAGATCTTTGGCTGGGCAAAACGTCAAAACGAGCATAGGCGCAAGCCTGTTACGCCTGCATCATTCCTGGCTGAAGTCAATCCTGGCGATTATGTTGTTCACCAGGAACACGGCATTGGTCGCTTCGAAGGACTTGTCAAACTTGATAGTACTGGCGTTGAACGTGAATATTTGCTTATTCACTACGCCGGAACCGATAGACTATATATTCCAACCGACCAGCTTGATAGGGTAACACGTTACATCGGTATGGGTGATGCTATTCCTGCTTTGAGTAAACTAGGAACGGCAGAATGGACTCGCGCCAAGTCAAAGGTTAAAGAGAATGTTCAGGATATTGCGCGAGACCTCTTGCGTCTCTATAGTGCCCGCGAAGCATTAGAAAGGCCTCCATATTCTACAGATGCTGAGCAACCCTGGATGCAAGAGTTGGAGGAGGCATTCCCATATGAAGAGACACCAGATCAAACCCTCGCGATTCAAGAGGTCAAAGCAGATATGGAGCGTCCGCGTCCCATGGACAGACTGGTGTGTGGAGATGTAGGATATGGTAAAACAGAGGTCGCACTTCGTGCAGCATTCAAAGCTGTTCTTGATCAGCGCCAGGTGGCTATTCTGGTTCCAACGACAGTTCTAGCTTTGCAGCATTTTAATACATTCAAAGAGCGTCTGAAAGCATATCCTGTGCAGGTTGAGTTACTTAGTCGTTTTCGTTCGGAAAAGGAACAGAAGCAGGTATTGGAAGAGCTGGCACTGGGTAGAGTTGATATTGTGATTGGAACCCATCGTTTGTTACAGAAAGATGTGGTGTTTCTGAATCTTGGGTTGCTTATTGTCGATGAAGAGCAGCGCTTTGGGGTCGTGCATAAGGAGCGGCTCAAGCAGATGCGCAATGAGATTGACGTACTGACTATGACTGCTACTCCTATTCCACGCACGCTGCATATGTCACTGGTCAATGTACGCGACATGAGCGTGATTGAAACTCCTCCTCAGGAACGCTTACCAATACGTACAGCCATACGTGAATATGACGACAGCCTGATTCGCGAAGCGATTCTGCGTGAGATTGATCGTGGTGGGCAGATATTTTTTGTACATAACCGCGTGAAAGGGATCCAGGTAATAGCGCAGAAACTACAGCGCCTGATTCCTGAGGCGCGCATCGCTGTCGGACATGGGCAGATGGCCGAGGACCAACTAGAGCGAGTGATGATGGATTTTTCCAGTGGGGAGTATGATGTGCTGGTGTCAACGACTATCATTGAGAATGGCCTTGATATCCCCAATGCCAATACCATTATAGTAAATAATGCAGCTCTCTTTGGGCTGGCACAACTCTACCAATTACGAGGTCGAGTTGGTCGAGCTACGCACCAGGCGTATGCCTACTTTCTTTACAACAAGGACACAAAGCTCACTCCTGTTCAGGAGAAGCGTTTACGCGCAATCTTTGAAGCAACAGAACTGGGAGCGGGATTTCGAATTGCCATGAAGGATCTTGAGATACGTGGTGCGGGTAACCTGCTTGGAGCAGAACAATCAGGCTTTATGAATTCTGTTGGTTTTGACCTGTATGTTAAATTGCTTGCAGAAGCAGTCCAAGAGTTGCAGGGCAAACGTGCCGAGGTAGGATTGCCAGGTGTGATTGTCGATTTGCCGCTCGATGCATACTTACCCGATGAATATATCGGTGATCGAACGTTAAAGGTGAAGTTTTACCAGCGCCTGGCAAACTTGCAACTACCTGAACAGATAGAGGCAATGGAGGCTGAAATGAATGACCGTTTCGGAACACCACCCTTACCTGCAAAGAATTTGCTCGCAATGGTATATCTCAAAGTAGAAGCTGCAAAATTGGGTTTTGAAGCGATTACTGCTAAAGATCATGAGTTTGTGCTGACAGTCAGAAGGACAATCGTTCCGAATCGAATCTTCCTGTATCGCCGTTTCCGTAATGAAGCGCGTGTGCAACAGGGAGTGATTCACATACCACGCCGATTGTTAGGTGCAAATTGGATGGAACAGCTTCGCGAATTGTTACCGGCGATTACTACAGCAGCGTGACACTTTCTACACAGCAACGAGTCCTTGCTCTTGTAGTTCACTGAGGATTAGCTCAATTTCCTGGATGTTTTTGCCGGTGCAACGCGCAAGGTCTGCTACAGTACGGCGACCGTCTACGAGAAAATAAATAAAACGTTGCCGGCGAGTAAGGGGTAACCCAAGCACTTCACGTTCGATTCCACGTTTTTGTGGGACAAGCCACTCAATTCCCGGAATAGAGGTTTTGCTGATGAGCGAACCGCTTCCATCCACCTGTACTTGAGCAACTACTGGTCTGGTGGAAGGTAACCCGTTTTGGGGGGGGACATATGTTGGTGTTGGAGAGGTAATGGCGGTAGGATTATTTCGGTAATTTACACTAGATTGAGTATTAGACTGCAAAGATTCATCGGTTCCTAAAATATATGTGATGTTACTCCACTTCACTAACCAGTTTAACGCATCCTGACCGATCAGGCGTCCTACTTTAGCATGGATCGGCTGTCCTGTTTGAAAAAACACTTCACCCTCCTCAACTCTTCCACCTTGCTTATGCTCAATAGTCATCATGCCATTTAATTGTCTTGTTCGAGCTAACTCCAAGACTTCACTTAAGCTTTCCGCCTTGCCTTTTGCCATGCTCTCGATACTCCCTATTGACTGGTGGTTGCCCTCAAAATACTGGGATTATTGCATGTAGCAATCAAAAGCGCCATGCTACAATCAAACCAGGAAGTGCTATTTGTACATCAGTTCAGCAAAATACATATACATTTATACCATAGATATGGACGAATGCGGAAGAAGATTGTATCAAAAAATACAGACAGTTAAAAATCTTAATGCCATTTTAATCGAGGTTATCTGAATGAGCGTGTGTGCATTAAGTAGAACATTATTGCTTGTTTGTATTCGAGCAGGTTCGCTTGTCCAGCGGCAATAATTTGATCACAAAGATTTATTAGTGTGGCAGTAACTTGCAATCGTGTTTCATCAAAGCCATCTAAATGCTGCAATAGCTCGAGCAGCTCAGAAGGTTCCTGTCCCGCAATATCTATCCCCGCGTGTACAGCTTCTACTCGTGTCCAAACTACGAGTTGATGCCGCATTTGCTCAAATATGACAACATCTTCTTCACTTACTAAAGCAGTAGTACTTTCGTCATCGTGGGTAGTTATCTCTACCTGTGGAGCTGTTTGGGTTTGTGTGAGTTCCTGGGAATGCAGTATGGCTGGAGTTGTTATGGAACCTTGCACAGGTTCTGAGGATACTTTTTGAGCAGTATTTGTCTCTTTGGATATTGTACCATCTTGCTCTATCAGGGGTGTATCAGATAGCTCGTCAGTAATTACAACTTGTATATTATGGCTTATACGCTCATCAACAGTCTCACCGGCAGAGACGGATGCAGCGTCAACGGAAACAGGAGGAGTAAGTTGATTGGTAATTTTTGAGCTCTCAACACCTGGTAAAGTTTGCTGCTCTGCTTGTTGAGGGGTCTTGTTTGTAGAGGCATTTTTAATTGACATAATTTCATGTTCGACAGAGCTACTACTACTTCCATTTGCGTTCGAACGTTCGCGAATTGAATGTTTAGGAGAGGTACCATTGGGTCGGGCTTCATTTTGATTGGCTTTGATTTCGCCGCGTGCCTCTTGAAGCTGTTGTTGTAGCATCATTGTTGGAACAACTAGCTGCTCCCATGTAGGATCAGTATGTTTTGTAACATTCGAATTGGCCCATGAATTAACAGGTCGAGGATTGCCGAATCCATTCGATCGGCCAGTCAGATGTCCCTTAAGTCCCTCCACAATTGAGGTAGAGGAGATGCTAATGAGGATTCGAATATCAGCCATGCGTTTACGGCCTTGCTCGCCAAAGAATGTACGATTTCTCTGGACGAAGTAAATGAGCAACCGCTCAACCTGGCGCTGGAAGTCAGGAGACATTAAATCTATACGCCCCCAGGCATTGAAATCTACAGAACCAAGATACTGCCAGACCTCCTGGCGCTTTGTGCGGTCTACGGGACGCATGCGTAAGGAATCAATGCGGTAATCATAAAAACGCGGATAGCAAAAATTGGAGATCAAAATTTCAGCCAATTCTGCTTTCAAACGCGCAAGTTCTGCGGGTGGAAGTTGACTTACGAGAATACCCACGCCAATACCTCTTTCATAGTAGCCTTACAAAGCACATAACAAATATCAGGATCCATTTGTGAATGAATCCAATTGTAGCGCATTTGTTCCTTCAATTGGAGTCACCAATGGTGGCGCTTCGAGAATATGTAGCGGAAGCCGCTCAGTAGCTTCGCCTGTTGTATCAATAGAAGTGGTAAAAGGCAAGACAGCAATAGCAACATGGGCTAGCCCATTTGGCACGGCTCCTATCCATACTGCACTACTAGTGGTACGCACTATAGTTCCTGGCTTCCACGTGCTTGTTGGGCACCACGATAGTGAAGGAAAATCAGCACTTGCGAATTCTTGCTGTCCATGGGCATTGAACAGCAGCAGTTGTAAGCTTAAAGGTGGAAGTTGAGGTGTATTTACTTTCCAATAAGCTGTCACTTGCATATAGTGAGGGGTTACGACACTAAACGATTGTGGAGGCGCTACGCTGTATCCTACAAGACTTAAACTTGTGTTTGAGCTGGCGTTAGAAGAGAAATCAACATTGAGTGGATGTGTTACCTGTTGTGGCGAAACGCGAGTGAAAGAACAAAAGTTATCAGACAATTGTGGCAGAACGTCGTAACCTTGTTGCACAGGCGATAATGGTGAGATGCCAGGGGCAGGTAGCCCTTTTTTCAGAAGAAGATATCCATCTTGTGCAGCAATCACACCGTAATTACCACCCATTAATATAGTTTTCACCTCACTAATATAGGAGTAGGATGATTGAAATGGATAGAAATAACTCGTCGTATCGAGAAAGATATAATCTGCACTTTCATCTTGATAAGGAAAGAGATAAATCGATTTGCGCTCGCTGATATGCGGAACAAGGCTTGATTGAGCTGAAACTGAAGCTGACGCTGGAATCATGTCTATGATACGTTGAGCGAGTCTAGCATGATATGTGATCTGGGGCCAGGTAAATGCTTTAGAGATTGGAAGCGAGCCATAAGGCATATCCTCTCGCACTACAGCAAATAAGACGAAGCCAATCAGAAGGAGAAGCAAAACTGGTTGCAACCGGGAATGAAGGCTGCGTCTTACGGTCAATGGCTGTTCGCTGGATTGTCTTTGCTGCTGCTCTTGTGGTGCGCGTATACGGTCCATAAACAACTGGCTAGCCCAGATAATGACGACGATGGCCTCGATTGTAGCAAAGACGAGAATAGGCACGATTTCCGCACTATAGTGAAAGACACCCAGATACTGATTTGGATCGGAACTGAATAGATTAATAGCTATCGAAGGCACGGCAAGCACTAATACCCAGGGAGCAAGCAATGGTAAATATCCAACTGGAGCCAGTAATATTCTCAGATACTTTCGATGGGCCGATTCTAAAACATGTTGATGGATTAAACTTACTGGATGCATTAAGAAATTGCGTATAATTTCAACTGGCCCATTTCCTAGATAGGAATAGCGTGATGCTAGCAATGGATGCCCGGTAGGGCTGAAATGCCGATATGCCCAGAAGGTCACTCCTATCCAACCTATCGACAAAAGTACCAATCCCAGTCCCGTGCGCCAACGTTGTTGAAAGATGATAGACCATAAGCCAAAACAGGCAATCACCAGCGGTATTTCTTCTTTACAGGCCATCGAAAGAATAGCGAAGACAAAGAGCCAGATGGTTCGTCTAGTGTACATGAAGTATAGTGTGAAGAGCAGCAGAGAGGCTGTAAAAGTGACAGCATGAAATTCAAAGATTGTCGCTTGTTGCTGTGCGGGGTAAAGTAAATAGACAAGGGCAATCCCAACAGCGGCAAGCTCGCTCCGTAAACGCAGCCGTGCCAGCCAGAAAGCAGGAAAAGCGCCGCTCGCAACTATCAGCGTTTGGATGACAAGCAATGTTTTTGGGCCTGACCAGATTACATAAAAAAGAGAAACTGGAAAGAGCATCGGCTCAAAATGAATGGCAAAACGCGAGAAGCCTGCAGCGCTATAGCAGTTCGTATCGCTGACCACATTACAAATCGTTTGATGTAATATTTGGCCATGTATGATGCTCCAGACCGCCTGATCCATGTTACCCATGTCTTCGGCAGCGGTTAAAAAGGCATCTTGTCGACTAATAGCATACGCTATAAAAAAGCCCGAGAAGAGAAGAACCATTAGACTGACCAGTCCCATTGCTACCCAGAATAAGGGCGTGCGGGACATTGGATCGGGCGCTGGATATAGATAGAGACGGCTGCGCAATATTGCAAAACGTTTTTGCCAGGTTGCTTTATTCACCCTTCACAACTCCTTCAACTGGTATATTTATAGCTATCTCTGTTGAGAGTATTTCTCCATCTGGAATTTCATTATTTCCATCATTTACTTGTAACGGACGTACCTGTGTAGCTTGTTGGGTAATGAGTTCCTGTTTCCCACCGCTCAGGTAGGCTATACTGACACAAACTGCCTCTGCTAATGTTGAAACAAGACGGGAGATGAGTGCCATTATCGATGCCAATCCAGTGGGTAGAGGGAATGCGAGAGCAAAAAGCGCCACAATGGCTGCTTCGCGGATCCCCAGGCCGCTTGGAGTGATGAAACTCACAAAACCTATGTCCCAGGCAATTGCGTAGATACCAATGCAAATTGGCCACGCTACTAATGGAGCGACAGGCCAGAGCGCAAGCAGAAGAATATAAAAAGCTGTGCCAGCAACAATCCAACTGACGCACCATGCCAGAGTGATAAGCAAAATATCGCTATAACGCAAAGTAAGTTGTATAGGTTCACGCTTCATTCGACGTAATACCCAATTGAGCACACCGTTGAGAATACGTGGATGCAAGCCTATAAAAAGGGCAATAATGCTTGCGATACCGAGAATATCTAACAGCGAACCACGCAGTAAAGAACCAATTTT
>DATMNR010000575.1:0-4328 GCA_035568795.1 Ktedonobacteraceae bacterium | reverse complement strand
CGCCATACAACTCAAGACTGCTCGCCTGTTTACATCCCGAGAGAAGCCATTACTCCTTCCCGCTATCACAATGCTTGCGGCCAGGCGTTTAACGTCCCATTCCCATGGGCCTGGAAGCGTCTCGTCAAAGTCATTGAGATCGAAGACCTGGTGCCGTTCTGGTGTGGCAAAGATACCGAAGTTGTTAAGGTGTGCATCACCACACATCTGTACCTGGATTCCTGAGACAGGGGTTGCTGCCAGGTCAGCCGCCATCACAATCGCTGTTCCACGCAGAAACGTAAAAGGTGAAGCCGATACGCGCTCAAAGCGCAGAGGAATAAGGTGCTGCAGCCTGGATTGATTCTGTTCCTCCATCAGGCTAATCGGGTCGGGACGATCAGCAGCAGGTGACCACTCTGCGTGGTTACGGCGGGGTACCTTTTTGCGAAGAGCCCTCCCGGCATCACGCCGGAATGCAACCGTGCCTCTTTCATGAGTATGTTGATCTAGAGTTTGATGTTCTACAGCCGATGGGTCGTTTGCGATACTCAAAGTGGGCCTCCTCCAGGCATTATGCTGAACTTGAAATGTTTACTCTTCAATTATATGCATGGAAAGATAATAAGACAAGCTGAGATTGGACGTACGTGTAATACGATCAATTGAGTCGCAACATGCGGCTATTGAGTGGAGGTTTCAATATAAAGATTTTGTCCCATACATCCTTTCACGACTCCTCTGACGAATGTGATGTATTCGAGATTGCTGCCTCCAAAGGATGTGCCTCTCGTCGCTTTATTACGCGCTTGCCAATTGAGGTAAAGAGTGTTCTCATATCTTTGAGCATCTTATCCCAGGTAAGCGTGAGTTCGTGCATAGCGCGCCAACCCGTTTGCCGCCAGGGTGGTGGTGTTCCATGGATGTGTGGCGGGATCGTGAGCAAGATTTCACTTGTCGCCAGTTCGCGCTTCGACATTTTATGCAGACGCAAGGGGATAATCGGGTGTTCAGCAATCTTATAGCTTGACCCAAGTAAAGCATCAAACCAGTCATTAGGGATGTGTTGTTCTGCGGGATCGATCAACTCATTGGCACCAAACGCTCGTAAGATGTCATAAGCAACATCATTGCAATTGTGACGCAGGGCATAATATGGTTGACGGCTTTCCCAGATTGCGGTTTTCCAGGCTTCTTTAGGGAGAGATTGCGATATATAAAAGAGCTTATACTCATCATATGTGCTGTTTTGTCTGCGCATCGTCGCAATTGGATCGAGTGTATGCGCCGTCCAGAATCCCATGTCTTCCGGTTTGGCATATGGTTTGTTCGTTTTGTTCTCGACTGAGCCAGTATTGAACCAGCCATTGTTCCATTCAAATGCCCAGCCGATATGGCCCAGGCCGTTTGCCCCCAGGCGTCGTACGAAGACTACTGCGCGTCTGGTTGTTAGTGGAATATTGTCGAGGGACTCTGGTTGATTCACCAGTACTTGCGAGGTTAGTCGGGTGAAAACGTCAGGAGCAAAGCGCAAAATGAGACCTCTTCCTATCAGGTAGAGACCATCGCAGATAGCATAGGCGCTAATGAAGATAAAGAGCAGGTATAACTTAAAGTGCAACGTTTCAGATGGGAAGATAATAAGTGCCAGGATGTAAAGACCCAACAATGCGCCATAAAGCCAGAGAAGGCCAGCATACCTATTTCCCGATCCCCTCGCATCGAAAATGACTCTGAATATCCTGATAATAATTCGAATGACAATGATAAAAAGTATAAAAAACAAAGTCAGAAGATGAAAAACAAAGCAGATGAGACCAAGCAGGATACTGAGAGCGCTCCCGAGATAGGATAGCACTCTGCGTTTAGTAGCCCGCTTAGCTTTGGCAATTTTATACGTATCGAGAGAGCCATCTATGATCAGGTAGACGCCCACAGCATAGATGAAAAAACGCACATCGATAAAGATAAACATTAGGCCAAAAGAAATGGCGACGATGCCACGTAGCACCTCCATCCACCAGAGCCTTGTGTTTGTCTGTTGCATAAAATGGTCTCTTAAATCTACGCTTCTATTTTCTAGCTAAGAGTAGCTTGTGGAGTTGTTTGGAGATGAGAAACAAGTGCAGCATGATCGCGTTCAGCCTGATCTGCATAGAGCTCAGCGAAAGTGGCAATCGCTTGATCGAACACGTCTTTTTGGCCCAGGTAGCCGCTAATCATAGCAGGATCGCCAGAACGCGCATGAGCCCGCGCGAGCGCCCACCCACAGAATTTCGCATACTCGTTGAAGCCTCCTTCACTCAGCGTTGAGATGTCCACCGATAACTTCATATCTCGCAGTTGACGTATGTAAAAGTCGATGGGGCCCAGGCGTGTCCAACCTAAAAAGATACCGCTGGAAGCCTGCATCAAACGTTGACCCATGACGACTCGCTCACCATGATTTGAGAACGCACTCCGGCCGACATAGGGTTCGTAGACCGATGCTCGCGCTTCCTTGATCTGCAGGAACAGGGGATCATCGGTGCCATTTCCAAGCAGTAAGGCGACATAACACCGCGTTCCGACACTTCCCACACCGACCACTTTGTGGACGACATCGACATAGTTGTATTTGCTCAGCAGCACGTGCCGGTCCTCGCGCAAGGTGGTGCGGTATTCTTCAACCAGGGCGCTTAGCATACGAGTCAGTTCTTCATCTTTGAGACGTGTTAAGAGTGGAGGCTCGGGTTTGATCAGGACCTGACCATTCACTTCTTCTGTGATCTTGGGTAGGAGTTCTACATGCGTACGCCGAACTGCCTTCGCGCGTTGTTTATTCACCCACCAGCGAAACGATTCGTTTACTGCCTCGAGAGAACTAGCATAATCAATACGAGAATACCAAACTTCCAGATGCCGCATGTCACCATATTCCCACATACGTTGACGATATGTTGCGATACAGTTCAATACTGCTTGCCTGTTCACATCATGAGAGAAGCCGTTATTCCTTCCAGCAATCACGATGCTGGCTGCAAGGCGTTTGACGTCCCATTCCCATGGGCCTGGGAGCGTCTCGTCAAAGTCATTGAGATCGAAGACCTGGTTCCGCTCTGGTGTGGCAAAAATGCCAAAGTTGTTGAGATGCGCATCACCACACATTTGTACGCGTATCCCTGAGACAGGGGTAACTGCCAGGTCAGCGGCCATCACGATCGCTGTTCCACGTAGAAATGTAAAAGGCGAAGCCGACATGCGTTCAAAGCGCAGAGGCACTAGGTAGTCGAGTCTGGAACGATTCTGTTCTTCCAGGAGACTAATTGGATCGGGACGATCTGCAGCAGGTGACCACTTCGCGTGGCTGCGACGAGATACCTGTTTGCGAAGAGCCTTCCCGGCATCACGCCGATATTCTACAGAGCCTATCTGGTGACTATGTTCATCTACTGGTAATGGTTCATTCGCGATACTCAATACATGCCTCCTCTAGCCTTGATGGCGAATTGCTTTGCTGACTCTTCAATTATATGCATAAGGAGCAGATAAGACAAGTACAAAATATGCATAAGAAACACTATAGCCCGGCCTTCTGAGAACTTAGACATTCAAAATTAGCATACCACCAGCAAGTTCATCAAATGCTTTTGAAGAACCTCATACCCTAAAAATACAAAACGTCTTACTCGTAAAATAACTATCAAAAAGGTCAATGAACATTGACATGAACTCTACTGGTTGTGTACACTCCACGTGACTTAACCCTTTAAAAGCCCTTTGAAGGCCTTATAAGCCCTCAGCTCGAAACTAAAACATGTCAGAATTGTAAAATTATTTGGGTAAAAACAATAACCATTGACAACAACACTTTTGATTGTGTATACTCCATGTAAGCGCTTACGATAACGCTTACGTGAACGCTTACAAATATTTTATAAGGGCTTTTTCAATAAGAAGACCGATTGAGAAGGTTTGCTATGGCCGAGAAGCTGACGATCATGGATATAGCGCGTCTGGCAGGTGTTTCAACGGCAACTGTCTCACGTGTGCTTAATCATAAACAGGATGTGGATCCAAAAACTCGCGAACGCATTCTGCGTATAATGGAAGAGCAAGGTTTTGTACCCAACATTGCAGCATCTGGCCTGGCTGGTAAGCGTAGTCGACTCCTTGGCGCACTGGTCCCTTCTCTCACATGGCCGCTCGTTCCGGAGTTAATGCGCGGTGTGGGTGAAGTTGTAGGTAGTACCTCGTATGAACTCATCCTGTATAGTATTACCGATGTGAATCATGAGAAAGATCGCAGTGATGTCATCGACCGCATCGTTGGGACTCGTCTTGTGGCTGGACTCCTTGCTGTATTCCCT
>DATMNR010000574.1:0-4758 GCA_035568795.1 Ktedonobacteraceae bacterium | reverse complement strand
GTCCTACCCTAAATCAATACTAACTCTTGCTTTCATATATCCCAATTTTCATCCAGTTGAAGCGCCAAGATTTGGGACAAATAAAATTGAACCTAACCTTGCAATCACCGCCTTATCAGAATTCTTTCTTGAACTTTCCTTTCGAATGTGTAATTCCAACCACATATGAAACTTCTCTAGCACATTCACCGTGCTGTTAGTGGGAAGATGCAAAAAGGCTTTCTAGCACGAAAGTACATGAGGCGAAACTCGATTATCGCTTCAAGAAGGAAGGTATATGATTTGCTTCGTTCAAATGATACCGTCCAGACATTGAAAGAAAGTGATGAGGACGTATGAATAAGACTTCAGATGTCATCCAAAATAATGTGAATGGTGCAAAGGAAATGGGTAAGCAGGCCGTGAATTCGGCGGTATCTACTGTCCAGGATACAGTACAATCAGGTGTATCAAAGGTCCAGGATGCGCTCCTTGTAGGTTTGGGAACGACGCAAGAACTGCTAAAAAGCCAGCAGAAACATTCAGCCAAGAACTTCAAGAAGGCTCAAAAAAGGGCGCGAAAGAATATAAAACATATGCAAGGGACTGTACAAGTGGGTGTTTCCAGAACTCAGGATGTTTTTCAATCGGGATTAGAAAGAGCACAGGGAGTCCTGGAGGAAAATATGAAAGACGCCAACAAGAAGTTGAAGAAGGCGCGGAAAAACCTGAAGAAATTGCAAGGCACTCTCCAAGGTACTGTGCAGACAGGTTTGTCTCAGACCCAGGATGTTCTCCTGTCAGGGTTGGGTGCAACACAGGACGTGTTAGGAAAAAGCTCTAAAAAAACTGCAAAAGGTCTGCAAGAGGCGCAGAAGAATGTACAAGACACACAACATTCCCTACAATCCCAACTTGAGAGACGTGCGCGTAAGCGTAAACATGGAAGGACGATGTTTCGCCTGGGTTTTCTGGTGGGTTTTGTAGGTATGCTGCTCTATACACCGTGGCCTGGGTCAGAGACTCGTCGTCAACTTGTAACATTCTGGCAGGGTCTTTTTCCACCTCAGGAACGCTAAAACTTGTGACGACTCCCCACGCCTGCAAGGTGGGTGCTTCTGAAATGACGCGGGTGCGCGGGTCCCACACAACTCATGTATCGGTTGGCACGTGCCGACATTTGGGATGCTCGTGCTTTTACCCAAGGGAGCGAACCCAGTGAGGTTTTTAGTCGGTTTGAAAGATCCCTTTGTGCTTCTACATACCAGACAGAGTGATTAGAATGAATTGAACTGGATCCATACATGCCTATCATAACACTGCAAACTTCTTGTGTTACATCTACGTAGAATTCTTGTTACTACCGTTGCTGAAAGGGAGCACTATCCTAGACTCTCCTCGCTTTGTGCGAGCACAGCGCAGGATACTGCTCACTTTGTTCCCACGTCATGTGGGCAAGCCCGAAGGCCTGTTGCGGGCAACCGTAGCCGCAGACCTGGACCGATATACGACCCAGATTTCTGGCCTGATCACACAGGCCAGGGATGCATTCAATGTCGCATCAAACATAAAGGAAGTATAGCATAAGAACAGGTGTTCGTCAACTGTTAGCAACCCTAAAAGACTGCATGCTTGAAAACGATAAGCTCTTTTGTAACAACCCTGCAAGTATGTTCTCATACCAGCGCAAATTACGTACATTGAAGGAGTCACACATTGAAAAGCCGCATACTCGTGGTGAATGACACCCAAGAAATTCTTGAATTGTTCCGCATGCTTCTGGAAGAAGAAGAGGGATATGACGTTGTTCTATCTGGTTTCCCTATTCAGCAGGTCAAGGACATTGAACACATCAAACCCGATCTTATCATCCTGGACCTGGTCTTAGGTGATGAAAAGACTGGAATGCAGATGCTCCAGATGCTCAAAATGCAGCGATCTACGGCGACCATTCCTGTCCTCGTGTGCACAGCAGCTCTCCAAATTGTGCGGGAGCAAGAAGGCTATCTCGTCTCCCAGGGGGTTCATGTAGTCTACAAGCCATTCGAGATCGATGACTTGATGGCCAACGTCAAGCAGCTATTGGGGTCACATGAGCACATCTCCTCAATCATCGAGGAAGAGCGAAAGAAGAAGCACCAGTAAGTCCTGTACTGGCTACTTGGGATATCTGTTCTAAAATATGGAAAACTTGAAGACTGTCACTGCACTTTTTTAGCCACAATGACAATCTTCTTCTTGTATTTTAAACCTTTTTCTAAACGGATGTCCCAAGTGGATTGCCTCTGCGAGGTAGAGAAGAGGATGATAGTGCACTTTTCGTGCATTAGTCTTCTTTTCGGGCGGCTTTCGAAGGAGGTAGCCAGCACAGGTTATCCTTCGAGAGAACCTGTAAGGATAGAGATAAGAAGCTAGCCGAGGACAATCTTGAAGGTCGTCCTCGGCTTCTGTTAACCACGATCATACTTGCTCTCCAGGCTGCTTCAATGGCTTCATTATCTCTGGAGTTTTACCAGTTGGTGGATGTAACCAGGCCTTGATGCGCAGGTAGAGAGCCATGATGCCACCAAACCAGAGTCCCCCATAGATGTAGCCTGCCATCACATCACTTGGCCAGTGGGCACCAAGATAGACTCGCGAGGGACCAATAAGCGCTATGAGCGAGATACAGAAAGCAATCAAGGTATTGCGCACCTTTCCCGATCGCCAATTCGTCGCGAGGAGATACGTCAGCAATCCAAACCAATTGATATAGTGCATGACATGGCCGCTGGGAAAGCTCGGCTCGTTGATCACGCGAGTGACTGTCACAAGCTCCGCAGTTGGACGTGGACGCTTAATGAGGCGTTTGACGACCCAATTGAGGAGGTTGGAGGAACTGCTAAGCAAGAGAAAGATGGCTTCTAGCCGAAAGCGTAGTGCCCAGAATATCCCAGCGATGCTCAGAGTGAGTGGTATGCCTACTTTGGGAAAACCGGGCTCCGAAATAGCGATCATGAGCCTGCGAAGCAAGGGATTGTGCTGCTTTTGGAGCGTGCGCGTAATCGATCTATCACCTGGGAAAAATTGGATAAAGCGAGCGAGGAGTGAAACCATAATCGCACCTGATAAGAGCCAGAGATAGAAAGCCAGGAAAATGGTTCCTCGTGAAACAGCATGGCGTCCGGAGACAGAGGTTTTTGCTGCAATTTGCTGCACTTCCGCCACAATCGGCTTCAGATGCTGCTCAACTATCGGTGCTTTCTGTGGCATTGTGGCAGATAGTGCATCTTTCGTCTCGCCTGTGCCCGATTGAGAATTATTCTTTGCGAAGTCAGGTGTTTTACCCATGGTCTGGCACCTCTCTTGTCTGGATAGTTCCACTTTGCTCGTATTGACTTGAGTACTCATCTCGACTTCGGATGCATGAGTATGCAGCCCTGGGGCTGCTCTATCAGGTACACGCACACGTAAAGCGCCAGGTAAAATCCTCACTTCCGCTGGAGTCGTGCCTTGAGGAACACCATCGACCTGGAGATCCAACGGTTGGTCGCTCTTGACACGAAGTGATTGAACACGCCTGTGGACGATCTTTGGCTCATACCTGCGCCTCCCCTGGCTGATTGCAAGAGCGTGCCGAATGTATTCAAGTTTACTAAAATTTCTGTAAATAATAACGTCAAGCAGACCATCGTCCATCAAAATATGGGGGATAACTTCAAGATGCATGCCATAGTATGGAGCATTACAAAGTGTCACCTGGAGCGCCTCATATGGATGCCTTTGACGATCATCAAATGTCATGCGAATGCTCGTTGGTTTGAAGGTGAGCAAGGTCTTCAGTCCGCTCACAACTCCGCGTAAGGTTGAGAACAGCCCTGGTTTTTTCATTTTCTCAGCCGCGGGAAAAAGTGACGCCTCCAAACCTACACCTGCAACTTCGAGAAAGATCTGTTCGTTCATCTTTCCAACGTCGATGAGACGCGTCTCTCCTGTGGCAATAGCTATACAAGCTGCTGGAATAGTATCAGGGATATTCAAGCTATGCGCCAGGTTGTTCATCGTGCCGGTAGGAATAATGCCTAGCGTACTGTGTGTACCGACTAATCCATTTGCAACGGCATGAATCGTGCCATCACCACCAACGACAATGACCAGTTCACTCTGTTCGGCAGCGGCTCGTGCTGCCAATCCTTTCCCAGTATCTTCGGGGGTCGTGTAATAGACTTCCGGTTCAATACCAGAGGCTTGCAGACCCTGGAGGATGGCTTTTTCAGTGTCTTCCACGGACAAACGTTTTTCAGTTACCGTCGATATACCGGAGGTTGGGTTAAGAATCAACACTGTTCGCATCGGAATACTCACTTCTATTCGTGATCTGGATCGTACCATTGTTGATGCAATCATCACACTTCCCACAATCTTGCAAACTTTGCGTACTTTTATCGGTAGGAGAGGATGATAGGACATTTGGATCTAGGCAAAACACGACACGAACCTGCTCCTGATCAATCTCAACGCGTTTGACCCGAGCACGAATGATTTCCCGACAGGTGGACCAATCAGCACTATAAAGTCCCTCTTTCACCCGTGAGGGAAAATCTTCCAGCCGACCAAGAAACAAGCGCAGTCCTTGTTCCAACCCGGCTTCATCGACCAGATCGGTACGCAACTGCTTCTTCCAACACAATCTGAGTCCACCAAAGCGATAGGCATCCGAGCCAATGCAGCGGTAATACGTGTAGCAACACTCATGACCTTTGCGTGCGCTGGGACTAATGGGCTTCCCCTAGTAAGCAT
>DATMNR010000573.1:0-6415 GCA_035568795.1 Ktedonobacteraceae bacterium | reverse complement strand
AATGCATTGTGCATGGAGTTCCGGCTGATCTGGCAACAAAAATAAGTTTACAACGACACATGCCGCATCGAGTAAAAGCGCCTGTTCTACAGCATCCTCAACCAATCGGCTGAACGAGTAGCTGGGCAATGACTTGCCATAAATATTAGCCACATCAGTGCGTAAGACAAGTGAAGGCCTGGCTTTTCCAGGAACCTCCTGTAGCAACGGTGCCATGCCAGGACTTAGCTGAACCGCATCGGGATTGGCTTCAATGATTGTTGAGATGACACGTTTCATATCTTCAATGTTATCCAAGAATGCTCGCTCATTGAAGAAGCCGTGATCGATAGCAACATCAAAACAATGCCCATCACTAGCAAGCAATCGGTTCAAACGAGGTATAATGCTCATAATGCCTATTTAGCCTCACTGATCTCAAGGAGGTTACCGTCTGGATCTCTAAAAAAGCATCTTATCTCTCCACCCCAGTCAACAGGTGACGTCAGGAAGAGAGCGCCTCGCGTCTTGAGTATCTCGTAGGCAGCCTGGCAATCTGGCACGCGAATTGTCAACTCATGACTCACAATATCTGGTTGCGTTGGTGGCGCAAAGGTAACCGTAGGCTTGTCCTTCGTAGGCCCACCCCCGGTTACCAGGAGCAGCCAGGTCCCTTGAAAACTGAGGACGCACGATGTTCCTCCATATTCACGATAGACTGTAGCTCCCAACACATCACGATAAAAGTGTCGCGAGCGTTCCATATCGCTGACTACCAGCAGGAGGGTGAGAGCAACTCCTTCAGTTGGAAATTCGTTTTCGGCCATTATTTCACTCCTTTCATTGTTCCTCTAGTTGCAATTGTCTTGGAGAGGCAAAGCTCTTCTACACGTTCAAAGGCGCTTTTCGAACCAATGGTGAGCATACGGCTCGTCGTTGAAGGCTTCCACTTCCTGGTATCCGCAGCCCTGGTACATCTGGATAGCTTCAATGAGACTGCGGTTCGTTTCCAGGTGCAGAACCGCAACTCTCGCTTCCCTTGCGTGAAGCTCCAGAGCCTCCAGGAGACGCCGCCCAAGTCCAAGTCCACGTGCCTGGGGAGCGACCCACATGCGCTTGATCTCTCCGACGGCGTTCTCGTGAATCTTCAACACACCACAGCCGACTGGGTTCTCTCTCATATGCGCCAGGAGCACCAGTCCGCTGGGAGGCATGAGTTCGTGTGCATGCGCCGAAATGCTGCGAGCTGGATCGAAACCAGCCTCGAAACGCTTGCCTAATTCTGCAAAGTACTGCTCGAAACACCATATCACATCTGAGCTTTTGGGATCAGCGAGGGCGATTGTGATCTGTGATGCAATCAGCAGGCGCTCGACCTGTGCCATGGCTGCCACGAGCTTCAATCGCTGGCTCTCGTTCAGCGGTTCCAGAAGCGATTGTGCAAAAACATCGGCTCGATGATCAAGTTCAGCTCGCTCACGAAGGCCAGCTTCCGTGAGTTGGACTATACGCACTCTTCCATCGTTGCCACTTGTCTCAACAACGATCAGGCCTTGCCCCTCGAGCGAACGCAGCAGGCGACTGACGTATGCGGAATCAAGCCCGAGCCGACTTCTCAATTCACGAACCTCAGCCCCATGTTCTCCGATCTCCCACAGCAGCCGTGCTTCGCCAAGAGGATGGTTTCTACCCAGGAAGTGGTCGTTTAACACGCCTATGCGCTCAGTCATCGTGCGATTGAAACTTCTAACCTGTTCAACCAGTGGCAACTCCATTTAAACCTCCAGACGTACTCAAGCAGTGATTTCTTATTCTCTGATTATAGTCAGAGAATCTAGCTCGATGCAAGGAGTCGAGGATCGAAGCTTCAACCATCGTTTCATTGGTCCAGCGTTCTCCAGTTTATCTCATACACTCGTGCGCAAAGAAGCGCAATGTATCCAGTTGCAAGATATCTGGGAACCCGAGGATGATTTCTTGAACGCCGATCGTCTCTAACTCTACCAGGCGTTGACGGATCATCTCCGGGCTGCCAATCAGCGCTCCTGCAGCCACAGGACGACCCAGGAGTGCGGTTGGGAACTTGGCCTGCGCCTGCTCATTGGTCTTGCCGATACAGCAGAACGCCCCTGCCGTTCGGTGGATACTCTCGTAATCGCGCCCGACGGCTTCACAGTGATCTTTGAGCACGGCGAACTTGTGCTTGATCGTTTCCAGATCGCCAAACACGTTACAGGCCTCAGCGTACCGCGCGACCAGTTTGAGTGTCACCTTTTCGCCACCACCGCCGATCAGGATGGGGATATGTGGTTGCTGGACTCCTTTGGGTTGGTTGATCGCGCCGTGTACCTGGTAGTATTTTCCCTCGAAGACTGCTTCTTCCTGAGTCCACATGGCCAGGATCACCTGCACAGCCTCACTGAGACGCCTCAGGCGCTCAGCAGTATCAGGATAGTCGTAGCCATAGCCGCGGTACTCATACTCGTGACAGCCAGCACCAATACCAAAGTTGAGTCGCCCGTGCGAGAGGACATCGACTGTGCTGGCCATTTTGGCGAGTAGGGCGGGATTGCGAAAGCCGTTGCATGTGACCGTCTGACCAATGCGAATACGCCTGCTATCACGCGCAAGAGCGGCTGTGGTCGTCCAGCACTCAAACGTGACTTCCTGAGATGGACGTGGGGTCGTATGAAAGTGATCGACAAGCCAGGCGCATGCGAAACCGACTTCGTCAGCGGTCTGCGCTACACGCGTCATTACCTCGTAGGCTTCAATGGGGTCCTTGATGCCTGCCAGTTCCATGTTCCAGCCTTGCGGCAGGGACACACCAAATTGTAGAGACATACTCACCTCTCTCGATTCTGCGAATATTGGAAGAACGTTCTTCCTCCTGATAGAAGCAAACCTCACGCCAGGTACAAATGGCATCTTGACGCTGTTGCTCTCCTTGAGTATGCTATGGGCGTAATACGAGTACCAGGGTTTCTTGATCATAGGTCTATGACCACCAGGATTAGGAGCAACTAAGATGCAGGAACATGAGCGGCGCCGGGCTCTCGCCGATTTTTTACGCCAGCGACGGGCTCACCTGTCTCCCACTGATGTGGACTTGCCGCCTGGCTTTCGCCGGAGGACACCAGGGTTGCGGCGTGAGGAAGTTGCGCAACTTGCCAATATTGGCACCTCGTGGTACGTCTGGCTGGAGCAAGGACGTGATGTGAATCCCTCAGCGGCCGTTCTGGAAAGCCTGGCTCAAGCACTCAGATTAACACCCAATGAACGTCGACATCTGTTTCTGCTCGCCGGGCAACCACTTCCTCCCCCTCCTTATTCTCCTGCGGATGAGTGCATCAGTCCAGCACTCCAACAAGTGCTGGATGACCTCAACTCGAGTCCTGCGTATGTTCTGGGAAGACGGTATGACTACCTGGCATGGAACAAAGCTGCCGATGCTCTTTTCTCCATTTCTGATACTTCGTCCCCTTATGCCCGAAACATGGTCTGGCGACTCTTCACCAACCCGACGACGCGAGAGCGCCCTAATTGGGAAGCAGTTGCGCGGGCTACGTTAGCAGAGTTCCGTACGGCCAGTGCTCGCTATCCCGGCGATCCCTGGTTCGACGAACTGATTGAGGATTTGAAGCAAGTCAGTCCAGAATTTTGTCGGTGGTGGCCCCACCACGATGTCCGTAGTACACTGGATGGTCACAAAGTCATCGAACATCCAACATTAGGATCTCTGGAGTTCGAGCATTTTAATTTACAGGTGCTCACCAACCCGGATATCAGGATCATGATCTACACACCGAATGCTGTAACACGAACAACGCTGCAACGCTTTCTGGCGTCAATGACTGGCTGTGAACCAAGCGTTGATGCTTCGATGTACCAGCAAGGGGAGAGAAAAGAGGCGTAGTACTCTCTACTGACCCGCTTCTCCTACATAGCATGCTCTTTCATGTGAACCTCCACTCTGCCCTTTGGGCGAATGTCACCCAAGACATTAATGATCTTGCAGAAAAATACCGCGCATTTTGCGCGCTATGTGCGCGCTATTTTCGATAATGAAGAGAACTTTGATAAAAAGTAAAGATATCGGCAATTCTGTTCTGCCCAGAATTTCAATAGTAGAGCACGGCTTGCTACTTCATTGACTAACATGCCATACTTGAGAAAGCTGAATTGGTAATGTTCGTGTGAGAAGTAGCCCAAACCGCGTCTCTCTAAAAATACAAATGCATTGGAAGGAACACATATATCATGTCAGACCCTATAGATGTTGAAAATGCCCAGAATCTCGTAAACTTTCTTAAACGGCTGCGTGCCGTTCGCCAGTTTCGCCCGGATCCAATTCCACAAGAGATTGTGGATGCTGTGCTTGATGTTGCGCGCTGGTCTGGTAGCGCAAGCAATAAGCAGCCCTGGGAATTCGTGGTGATTCGCAATAAGGAAACGCTGCAAGTCTTATCGAAGGTAGAAGGTTATGCTGCCCACCTTGCTGGTGCATCGCTGGGAATTGTTATTGTCATGGCGGGTGAGCACGGGCAGGTCGAGCAGGAGACATACGATGAAGGAAGGCTCAGCGAGCGTATTATGCTTGCCGCTTCCGCGTATGGAGTTGGTTCGTCTATTGGCTGGTTCAGGAGAAACGGCATGACCGATGCCAAAGCGGTATTGGGGATCCCACAAGAACGGTTGGTACGCACTGCCATCTCGATGGGGTATTCTGATGAGGAGGCGCGACGCGCTCGTCCCAAGCATGTACAGGCACGCAAGCCACTGGCTGATAGTATGCATGATGAACGCTATGGATTGCACCAGCATCATCAAAAGTAACTGCTGTCAGAAGGTGTGATCTCGATATTGGACGACAACTACTCACCAGGTATTGGGGGATATATGGCAATGAGCGAACTGATAGAAATCGATGAATTTGTGTATGAGATTGATTCTCGTATCCGCGCACTGCCAAACATTAAGGTGAAGAATGTGAGGAATGTGCGCAAGGAGTTTTCTAAGCGGCTTGTTAAGACTTCTCCGCAGATTGTGGTATCAATAGCAATACATATAATGCAGCTTGATCGGCCTGGTTTCGAGTATCGTCTCGTAGCATATGAACTTGTCAGTTATCATAAAGCCGCACTGCACAGTCTTGGTGAAATGGAACTAAAAACTCTTGGGCAAGGTATGTGTAGATGGGAGGATGTGGACACGTTCGCCTGCTACCTGGCAGGACCCGCCTGGCGTGAACTCCAGGTGCCCGATGAGTTGATACACAGTTGGGCGGGTTCCGAGGACCGCTGGTGGCGGCGAACAGCGCTTGTATGCACAGTTGCGCTCAATAACAAAGCCCGTGGTGGCAAAGGCGACACAACACGAACTCTCGATGTCTGTCGACTACTAGTACGTGACCGTGATGATATGGTAGTGAAAGCAATGTCATGGTCATTACGAGAGCTCAGTAAGCGTGATCCAGATGCCGTACAAGCTTTTTTGCTGGAGTACAAGGGTTTACTGGCACCGAGAGTTGTGCGTGAAGTAAACACAAAGCTAACAACAGGTTTGAAAAATCCTCGCAGGAAATCAGGATTGTAAGCAGAGTGTGGACACGCACAGGCAAGCCCAGTCCCTACATCAAAGGCATCTGACACCCCAGAGTTAGTAGGACCTTACCTCATAGCAGCATTGACGTAGCTTATCGATGAAAGGTAACCTTATCAGTAAGCGAAAAACTGTCTTATAACTCAAGGAGACTCTCCAATGCTTGAAATGGAAGGCACAGCCAATCAGGTAGAAGTTCACGACCAGGCTATTCTTTCTCATGCAAGGGCTATTATCGACGCTTGTAAATCTCCCGAGGAAATGCAAGAAGCCGTACTTGCTGCTGTCAACCGCAATGAAGAGTGGCGTGGAAAACGGTGTTTAAACCTCTTAGCCCCTGAGGCGCTCACCAGCCCAACGGTTAGAGGATTGCTCTCCTCAGAGGTGGGCACGCGTGCCGCGGAGGGACATATTGGCCCGATTAACCGTTGGTTTGCTGGCACACAGCATATTGATGAAATCGAGGCATTATGTATTGAGCTTTTGAAGAAAGCATTTCGTTCAAGATATGCTGACCACCGATTGGTAGCGAGTATGATCGGCAATATGGCGGTCTACACGGCTTTGGCAGAGCCAGGCGATATCATTATGAGCCTGCCCCAACCTTTCGGGGGTCATTCTAGCAATCGCGTCGATGGGCCAGCAGGAGTGCGTGGCTTAAAAATCGTCGATATCCCGTTCGATCCGGTCGAACTCGTTGTAGACCTTGATCTCTTCCGTAAAGTTGCGCCACTGGTTCGGCCCAAAGTAGTCGCACTGGGAGCCTCGATGACCTTGTTTCCTTTCCCTCTCCAGCCAATCAGCGAGATTGTCACCGGATGGGGTGGACGTGTCT
>DATMNR010000572.1:0-2936 GCA_035568795.1 Ktedonobacteraceae bacterium | reverse complement strand
CTTTTAGATGGGTACCCATTAGGAGCTGAGTTGATCTTTGGGAGAGCACAATCCATCAATGGCAGAGTCTTTGTACCAGAGGCTGCAACCCGATCCTTAGAGGAAGTGCGCAATGAACTGCGAGAGTCACAGTTAGAAGGTATGGCGGCTGTATTCGATGTTGCATACCGGCTCTTATCAGATCCAGCGCGTAAGTTACTACCTTATCTTGCTGTTTTCAAATTACCGTTTAGCCACGAACAAATTGTGATGCTTGTAGAGCCGAAAAGCGCTTCTACAACGCGAACAATTGAACGTTTAGGGAGTGAGTATACTCTAAAAGGTAGAAGCTCTGAGGAAAAGGATGACGCATTACGCGCTACAGAGTCCATTCTTCCGAAAGAACTTCAAAAGAACTGGCGCAGCGCACGTGACGAGTTGGTGCAGGCTTCTTTTGTACAGTTCGATGGACGTCACTATCATATTCATGCACAGGTGCGTCACTTTGCACACACCTTGCTACCTCCAGATGAACACAAGCGTATACATCGTGTAGCAGCGGCGTATTATAGTAGTTTGCCACATCCAACTGCTGAGCAATGGTTTGCTGCTTTTGAACATCTGGAGGAAGCAGATGAAACACAGGATCTACAGAAAGCCATCCACCTGGCTATCAGTGCCTCCTGGGATCTCCAAGATCGGGGTCGTGCCTCAGAATTGCTAGCTATGCTTGAGCGTGCCCAAAACCATGCTTTGCATCTTGGCGATAAAACTGGTGAGGGGAAGCTACAGTGTTGCCTTGGGGCGATTTTGCGGCACCAGGGTCATTATGCCCAGGCATTAGGCTGTCTTACACGCAGCCTGGCATTGCATCGCGAGCAGGATGAACCTGATGATGAGGGTTGGGCTCTCTACGAACTTGCAATGCTGTATCGCGAGGAGGGATATTTTAAGCAAGCGGGTGAGCATGCCCAGGAGGCTCTTGAACTCTTTCGGAATGCCGGAGATATGAATGGTATAGCATGGATGCAGATGGTCCTGGGAGAAGTCTGTCGTGGATATGGTCAGTATAAAGAGGCTCAGGAGCAGTTGGAAGAGGTGCTAACCAGTTTCCATAAGCTGAACAATGAAGAGGGATATGCGCATGCGCTTTTCGATCGAAGTACAATTTATGAGGCATTGGGACTATATTCTGAAGCGCTTGCCGATAGTGAGGAGGCTTTGCGATTGTTCACAAAGCTTGGACTGCGTTTTTGGCAAGCCTGGGTGCTGAGCGAACAAAGTGTTGTTTTTCTTGATCAGGGTAAATATGACCAGGCTGAGCGTACGTGTAGTGAATCGATAGCCATTTTCCGTGAGCAGAAAGCGTTACGAGGAGAAGGATGGGCATTGCGTGTCCTGGGAGATATTGCGCGGAAAAAAGGCAACACTCTTGATGCACATGATTACTATTATCAATCACTGGCACTTTTTAATAAAGTAGGAAATCGAGTAGATCAATCACGCGTATTGAACTCACTTGCAGCGAACTCACTTGCAGAAGGACACATTCTGGAGGCAAAAGAAAGCTTTGAGCATGCTCGGGCACTGGCGCACGAACAAAAAGCGCTGCAACTTGAAGGTCGTGCATTAAGGGGTTTGGCTGATGTGGCACGGATTCAACATCAATTCGCTGAGGCAGTGCGTTTCTATAACGAGGCTGCTACTATTGCGGCCGATCTTGGTACACCTGCTGAACGTGGTGCGATATTGCGTCATCAGGGTGAGCTTAATCAAATGCAGGGTAAGTTTCGCGAAGCCCTGACTACATTGGTACAAGCGTATGTAGAGGATCGACGTATAGGGCATCCAGATCGCGAGGCATTGAAAGAGAAGATAGATGCTCTTGCTGCAGAACATGAACTGCAGGAGCTTTATACTGAACTTTGCGGTCGGTATGGAATCTAATGGCCAGAAACATCGTCCCGCGCGGGACGATGTTTCTGGCCATTAGATCAGGGTATCAGCTCGAAGCGAACAACTGCTGTTGGCGCCACATGAACGCGATCCCCATTCGATAGGACATGTCGCTCTACTAGTTGACCACGAATTACCAGGCCATTCAAACTTTCTACATCCTCGATTACCCATGCATTGTTTTCCCAACGTATCTTAGCATGCAAGCGTGAAACGCGTTGGGAAGGTACTTGAATATCATTACCTGAAAGACGGCCAACGGTCAATACAGGTTTATCTAACAAACGTTGTCCTACTATCTTTCCATCTACCTCGATAAAAACGCGAGCATTGAGCTTCTGCTGCGGGTTCCCATTGCTATTGCCCCTGAAAGCATAAGGGTCTCTCGTCGGTGGTACTCGCACAGACTCTGGTCTGTTAGGAGGAAGTGGCAGCGGCGAAGGTGGTCGGGGTGGGCTTGCTCCCTGAACTTGCTGCTTTATTAAGCGATCGAGTTCGGCTTGTGGAACAATCATCGATCCACCTTGGTAGTCAACGTTGTAACGATTCTGTTCTTTCAGTAGACCCGCAAACACACCGTTCTGACGTTTCAATTCCTGGTAGGTGCCTTGTTCGGCAATTCGCCCATCTTTAAGCACAATGATTTCATCCACATTGCCCAATGTACTCAGGCGGTGAGATATCATCAACACTGTGCGTCCAACCACAAGCTTATCGATTGCTCGCAGCACCTCGACCTCTGCTTCCACGTCCAGGCTGGCGGTAGGCTCATCCAGTACCAGGATGGGCGAATTCGTTAGAATAGCACGTGCGATCGCCAAACGTTGTCTCTGTCCGCCTGAGAAATTCTTCCCTCGTTCGCGTACCTTTGTATCGTAACCTTCAGGCAAACTCATAATTGTATCGTGGATGTGCGCTTGTGTTGCCGCCGCAACAATCTCTTCATTCGTAGCTTCTGGTCGCCCTAACTTGATATTCTCAAGAATGGTTCCCTCGAAAAG
>DATMNR010000571.1:0-3778 GCA_035568795.1 Ktedonobacteraceae bacterium | reverse complement strand
AGGATGAAATCGAGAGAGCGAAAAACCCCGAACAAAGACGCAACGAGTTGATTGCAGAGTATACCGAGAAGTTTGCTAATCCATACATTGCTGCCAGCAGAGGTTATATCGACGAAGTGATTGAGCCACGTTATACACGCGCGAAGTTAATTACCGCCTTGGAGATGCTGAAGAATAAAAGGGATACGAACCCACCTAAGAAGCATGGAAACATCCCTTTGTGATGATGTCAATTGCTAGTGGACAAATCAGCAAAGAGCAACTTGTAGATTGGCTACAAGAAATGGTGAGTTAATCTCTCTACCAACTCCAAAAGCACCCCATTTGCAGCCTTAGGATGGATAAAAATTGCACGGCCCTCGGCGGCAATGCGCGGCACTTTATCCAATACAGGTGTGCCTTTTTCCTGCATCTCTGCCAGAGCAGTGTCGATATCGTCCACTTCCAAGCAGATGTGATGGAGACCTTCACCGCGCTTTTCAAGGAATTTCGACAGGCTAGAATCGGTAGAGGTTGGCTCGATCAGTTCAATTTCACTGCCACCAGGACCACCCATGGGTAGAAAAGCGATCCGAACCTGTTCAGTAGGGACTTCCTGTATTTCACCTGGTATTATGCCTAGGGTGTCCCGATAAAAGACAAGTGCTTGTTCAATATTTCGCACAATTATCGCAATATGATCGACGCGTTTGAGCATATATGACCCCTGACTTAGCTAGTCACGGCATGTTGCCAGGTGAAAATCAACCTTGCTTAGGGCATGTGGGATTGTAGCAAAGAGGCCTACTCCTAATTGAATGGAGTTGGTTAATGTACCCATTGCCATCAATGCCCCGATACGTGTCTCCTCATCATAATTCAAAGTATCTGCCAGTTCGTCAAACTCCGCCTGGGTCAATACTTCAAAAGTCAAATCCGGTTTTACTAAGACGCTCAGATCAAGATCTATATAGTAAAGTTGTTCAATTTCAAAAGTAGCTGGCTTAATGATTGATGCATACGTATGTACTAACGAACGATCATTATAAAATGAGCTGAGTGTATACCAGCGTTGCGGCCAATAATATTGCAAACAATTATAGCGTAGTGGGCGTGTCCCATTAGTCCAATGCATTGGCGTTCCGGCAGGAAGCCAGAGACGAACGCAATCACTCGTTGTTTCTACAATGTCTTCATCACTGAGTTTTGTTGTTACATCTAATCGATACCCACGCCACGATCCTCGAAGCAACTGGTCATAACTGCGACTCTCCACCTGATATTCTGGTTGCATAATTTGCTCTCCCTTCCAATACCCAATAGTACGCAAATTTGACTACGTCGTCAAGCTCAAAAACTAATGGTCACATGATGAACCTGTTACACATATCAGCATACAGTGTTGTACAATAATATAAGACTTTTAACCTTCAAAAAGAGTATGTCGAATTTTTATCTGAAATTGTAGCTACCTGAACAAGTACCCTAAAAGCTGGATCTGCATGTACTGCCCAAATTGTCTGTCTCAAAATCCACCAACTGCGAAGTTCTGCCTTGAATGTGGAAATCGTCTGGTTATTTGTCCCCACTGCGGTACAATTAACTTGCCAATGGCAAAATATTGTATTGAATGTGGATCGTCATTACCTTCAACAACAACTGCGAGCGGAAACACGTCACCTCAACCTATTAAAGTCGGGAAAACTTTAGACTCAGCAGACCTGGATGGTAGCAGCAAGATCAGGCTGGCCGCCCCCGACGAAAGGCGTGTTGTGACCATCATGTTCGCTGACATCACTGGCTCAACGCCCCTTGCTGATAAATTAGATCCCGAAGATTTGCGGGCCATTCTGGCAGGTTATTTTAACCTCATGACCGAGCAGATACGGCGCCATGGTGGCACCGTCGAGAAATATATCGGCGACGCGGTAATGGCTGTTTTCGGGGAGCCTATCGCTCATGAAGATGATCCAGATCGCGCCATTAGAGCTGCATTGGATATGCAAGTAGCGCTTGCCAGATTTAATCAAAAACGGCTGGTGCAAGATCCTGATGCGAATCGGCTACAAATGCGCATTGGTATAAATACAGGAGAGGTTGCCGCGCCCGGTGCCCAATTCAGGAGACATGACTTCCTCATTACTGGTGATGCAGTTAACGTTGCCGCGCGGCTACAGCAGGTTGCAATGCCCGATATGATCCTGGTGGGAGAACGGACATACCTTGCAACCCGTAACGTCTTTGAGTTCCGCCCGCTCGCGCCTTTAACGTTGAAAGGTAAACCTGAACCAATTCGGGCCTGGGTCGCACAGGATTTTCGTCATGGGCGTGATGCAAGACATACCTACGCTATTACCCAACATCCACGCGGTATCGAAGGATTAGAAGCCCCACTGGTGGGACGCGATCTAGAACTTACGTTAATACATGCAACTTTTGCGCGAGTTCAGGCCGAACGGCATTCCCACCTGATCACTCTGCTTGGCACACCAGGAATTGGCAAATCCCGTCTTGTGCGTGACTTTATTGCACGTGAACAAGAAGCTGCCAAATGTACATCCTGCAATGAAGGTTTGAGCGCACCCAGAGTACTACAAGGTCGTTGTCCTCCTTACGGCGAAGGAATTACCTTCTGGCCTCTCGTTGAAATACTACGCTCCTTGCTAAATGTAGAAGCTAATGAAAGCAGAGAGGGATTAGGACAGCGTCTGAATGAGTTCGTGCAGGACATTCTAACTAAGGCTAAGAGCAATGAAGATGCTACAGAAATTACCACTGCCCTCATCCGCAGTATTGGTAGCTTCCCTGGTGGAGATAGTAGCGAGCCGAGTTTCTCTGAAAGACGCGAAATTAAACGCAGTGCTTATAGCAAGAGCACAGAGCAGGGAGGCACGCATGCACTGCTTCTGCGAGCCTGGCGTGTCTTCCTGGAGGCAATTGCGCAACAAGAACCACTTATTCTTGTAATCGATGACCTCCAGTGGGCAGATGAAGCGCTCCTTGATCTACTTGAATATTTGACAGATCGTATTGACAATGTACCCATCCTGTTCCTATGCCCTGCCCGCCCGGATTTCTACGAGCGACGGCGCGATTGGGGAGGTGGACGGCGCAATTTTACAACGCTCGTGCTGGAAGCACTCACCAATGAGGAAAGCCTTGACCTCATTACCGGACTCCTCGAAACACAAGATCTTCCTGAAGTGCTCTACCACACTATTCAGAATAGGGCCGAGGGAAACCCTTTTTTCATTGAAGAAATTGTGAGAATGTTGATCGATCAGGGTATGCTGGTCAATCAGCATGGTTGCTGGGTGATCAGCGAGCAGAACGAGACCATTTTAAGTGAATTTGCAAGCCCGGCAACGCCACCTGATGATACCTTGATCGATCAGCACTATGTACTTCCACTTCCCTTACCAGATACCATCCAGGGTGTACTTGCCGCACGTATTGATCTTTTGAGTCAGGTCGAAAAGCAGGTGCTTCAAATTGCAGCAATAATTGGCCGAACGTTCTGGTTACAGGGTATTGTCGAACTCGTCGCCGATCTTGATACGAATATTGTACTTAAAACGCTCGATGTGTTAATTCAACGAGACTTCATTATTGAAACTCTGAAACATGCTCGTATACCTATTGAGCATGACCGTGTATTTAGTTTCAAGCATGTTTTGATTCGTGATGTGGTCTACAATAATATCCCACGTATACGTCGCTCACAAAAGCATGCCCAACTCGCACTCTGGTTAGAAAATGCTGCTGCCGACAATACCGAAGCATTTGCGGAATTGCTCGC
>DATMNR010000570.1:0-9145 GCA_035568795.1 Ktedonobacteraceae bacterium | reverse complement strand
TCTATCTTGTTGGATATTTATCATGGTTGTAACCATGATAAGTGCAATGGCAATCCAGGTAAAGTACATAGTCACTCTTGACGTGACGTTTCTGGAAGTTTCCTTGCTCTGCAAGGATTGTCTGTCAATGCCCATAACTGCCAGAGCAATAAGTGGAGGAGTAAGGGCGATAAGGTGATGCTGGAAGAGAGGAACCTGGTGCCAGAGCAAGTAAAGTGTCGCGAAAAACCAGGCAAGTAAAGGAACAACTCTCCAATCTCGGCGTATGAATGCTGCCACCATGCCGAAAAAAGCTGTAAAAGTTAGAAAAGAGGTAAGAGCATTTTGAATGATAGAAAAGTTTGCTTGCTGGCTTCCACTATATACCTGTGCAGCAGTGCTGTGGAAAGTTATGACACTTTGTAGCATAGCCTGGTAAGAACCACTGTAAGGCAGTAGTAACACCGCAAATGTCAATATACAGGTCGTGATGCCTACCAAAATGGGAAGCAAGCCGGTTAAGCGTGTTCCAGATTGCTTATGCCAGATTTGCCAAAAACGAGCCACCATCAATAGAGCAATAGGCACAAGAACAGAAACACTTAGCAGTTTGCAAAGGACGCTCAATGAAATCGTGATACCAGTGAGGGCAGCATAGAAAAGGCCGCGAGTACCCTCTGGATGTTCCCACCAGAGGTAAGCAAGACCTATGGCTAAAAGTGAGAGCGCCGTTGAGGATACTTCTGCCTCAATTGTTTGCGATTGTGCGAGATACAATGGGTTAGCTATGACCAGGAGCATGGCCGCAATTGCACCCAACCGTCCACTCAATGCTTTGCCGAGTAAAAATGCGCCCAGCAGGCCCAGGAGTGAAACCAATGCTATACCGAGTCTGGCTGACCAGAGTGAACTGCCAAAGAGGATGTAACCAGGAAACGTGGAAAGCATGAAAAAAGGAGGTTGTGAGTAGAAAATTTGTTGGTAGAAAGTGTTCCCTGCGCTCATAGAACGCAAGGTTTGCCAATATACTCCTTCATCATACCCATCACGGTCAAACGGAACACCAAGATGGTAGAGGCGCATCCCGATGGCTGTGGCAATCAAAGCCAGTACAACTCCCCAAAAAAGGATGCTTTGCCAGTTAGAGTAATGTTGAGTCTGATGTGTCTTCTCAGTTGAAATATCGCTCTTTGTAGTGCTAGCGAACATACGTATCTCTTTGTTGTATTGGTGTGTAAATGACTGGGCACTCCAGTAAGGCGGCCGCCTTACTGGAGTGCCCAGTCATTTACACACGTTTAACCACCCATAAAGAAAAATGGGCCCGCGTCTTTAGGGAAAATTTCTTTGGTTTTCAAGGGGTCTGTATCACCTCCGAGAGAGAAATTCTCCACTCCATCAATTGTGGGTGCATCGGTCAGCGCCTCATCATTGCTATTGCCGTTACTGTGCTCACCGACAAGGGCATACCCATGCGTTGTTCCGTTCGAGTGACCATTGCCATTGCCATTACTTGCGATAACCTCGAAGTCAGCAAGGACGGTTTTGAGAACGCGTTTTGCGTCGGCCTCATCGATCAATTGCTTAATCTCTTCCGCAACCAATTCGTCGCGCTCTATCAGGGACTCAGCTACAGCCATAACCGCCTCGCGGTGTTCTTTGAAAAGACGTTTCACAGCCTGGAATTGGGACTGAAGGATAGCTTCGACACGTTCAGATAGCTTTGACACCCCTGCTATTCCACCACCAACGCTCATCATCGGCAGGTATGAGGTCAGCGTTCCATCCATGCCATAGAGACCGACATACCGTGTAGCAAGTTCTGTTGCGCTGGCGAAGTCACCAGTGACTCCGTTCAAGTTTACGTCAAGGAACAATTCCTCGGCAGCCCGAGAGGCAAGGGATACCTGGATGCGGGCAAGCACATCCTCCTTGCTCCAGGTTACAATGGTTTCCGTTTGACGCCAGGCAGCAAATGCAGCTGCGCCTTCCAGATCACCATGCTGGTGTATTGTGACAAAGGCTGGGAAGTAACGGTCCATGAGATAGTAGCAAGCTACAGCATGCCCTGCTTCATGATAAGCAAGACGCCTGCGTTCAATAGGAGTTAACTCCGCGAGTTGACGCAAACCAAATTCGTGCACATCCTGCGCCTCGACGAGATCCCTATAGGTCACGCTATCGCGACCATCGAAATGGGCGATGATGACTCCTTCATTAATCACATGTTTGATCGCAACAGGCGTATACTCAACCATGCGCGCCACTAAAGTTGGTATAGAAATGTTCGGATCATGTGTGACTTTGTTGAGATAATACTCGATCACTTCTCCGCGATACTTGTCAGTTGGCGGAGCGACATGAATTTTGCGATCAAAACGGCCTGGACGTAGGAGCGCAGGATCGAGCGACTCAGGAATATTTGTTGCGCCAACTGTGAGTACCGGCTGATTCTGAACACGACTATGATAGAGACCAAGTATACGGAGAATTTTCTTAAACCAGCCAGTCTCAATATTTGGTGGATCCATCTGCATCAGCAGTTCATTGAGCCCGCCCATACCGCCGCCACCCGCTCCAAAAAGGCCACCACCCATACCCATACCCATACCCCTGCCAGCGCTCGCTGAACGTGACATGCCGATGGCGTCAATTTCGTCCATAAAGACTACACAGGCGCCATACTCGCGGGCTAATCGACGCGCTTTCGTATAGAGCCTTTTGATCATAAGCACATTCATTCCAATGAACATCGCCTGGAAGCTGGCAGCGCTGGCATAGGCAAAAGGAACGCCCGCTTCAGTGCTCATGCACTGCGCAAGATAACTCTTGCCAGTACCGGGGTCACCTGTGAGCAAGAGACCACGAACAGCTTGGCCTCCCATCTCCTTGAATTCAGCGGTACCACGCAGCAGCAATACGATACGCCTGGCTGCCTCCAGCACCTCTGGGTTTCCTTTATAGTCATCAAAGCTGACACCTGTCTCACCTGGCATTACCCAATACAATCGCGGACGGCCCAGGAACCAGAAAAGAGCCCCAAATTGTATGATGATAAACATGACGGCAAAGCCGATCTGGAAGACATATGCTAAGACTGATCCTGGTGATGGTGCGCTTAGCTGTGGCACTATGTTGAAAAAGATATACCATAGCACTATACTCAAGAGAATAAGCCAGATCCAGCGCCTTTTCGCGAAACGCCCAAATTGGTCCATACCAAGATCAATGGATCTATCCAGTTCTTCGCGTTGCGTATTGTTTTTTTCTGACATAGCAATTATCCCTTCTGCTTATCAGATACCAGTGAACAGACGATACAGTTACTTTATTATCCTAAAGGTGCGCGAAAATCTACAAGGGTGGCATTAATAATAACTCCTCCATTCTGCGGGACTGTTACGAAATGCCAGATCAAGTAACCACTGGTATTTCCACCCGGTCCAGTAGCAGAGAGGTCTACTTGTACGAGGCTATCAACTGTTGTATCCGATTCTTGAAACACGCTTATTACATTAATAGTTTTCCAGGTCAGATGCCCATTTGGCTGGCTAAACTGACTAACAAGTTGTTGGACGTTAGGTGGCTGTGACATGTCTTTATCAAGTAGATTTAAAGCAGTAATGTTGCCGTCGCGCATAGCGTAGAGCCAGTTTTGCACCTGTTCGCCTCCACCATTACCGCCATTAATATGGAAGTTAAAAGGGTCATTGCCAATACCGAAAGGCCATTCACTTGTAAGTGCATAATTTGCTACTATGGCGCTTCCAATGATGAGTAGAACCATAATAAAGGTAATCAATTTGTGGTTTCTCATACCACGAAGAAGATAATAAATACCCCTGAAAATAGGGCGAAAAATTGCTTTGAAGAACCGGGCAGTAGGAGTTTGGCCTGATCTTTGTCTTGATGCGTATTCAATCTTTCTCGATTCAGATGATGTTTGTTCAGGTGGTTGTTGAGTAGGTGATGGGCTTATCATACGTCTCGCATCTCAACTTTCTCTGGCGGCATTGGGCGATATGTTTATACGTTGCATATGTACTCGATATTTATGGCTGAACCCACGGGGTACAGGCCCTGTTTTTACATAATTACGCTTGTATGGAACGATTCTAGTAGGTTTTTGATGCTACTATTCCCTTATGATGTACGATACACTACAATGGGCTTTTTGGCAAGGTATTCAAGAGCGAGGCATCCCATGGTACGGACACGAACTCTGTTACGTTTGATATAATAATATGTACATGCACATGATACTGGTATGATCAAAATAAGCTCCTATCCAGGAAGGTAGGTGGAGTAGTCATGGATACTAGTAGGGATAAACCAACAGGAACAGATGGCAATCCATATATCTGGCTGCGCTATACAACCCAGTTTAATGCTGGAGGGCGCATGCATACAATAGAAATGGGTGTTCCTGTGCCAATAGGAGCAAGTGCGGAAATGCGCGAACAGTTGATTCGTGAAGCCGAAATCGGGATGGATCAGCTCACACGGCGCGTTGAAAATCGGGTAGCACAGATTTCGCAACGCAACACTCGATCACCTGAACCTCTGCGGACACAAGCGCCTGCGACAACAAGGCCCAACCAGGTGCCATTGCAAGAGGAAGGTTATCGGAGTTCGACAGGAGCCCCTACCCCGGTTGGACCAAGATCAACTACACAAGCTCCCGCACCAGCTCGCGAGGGGCCACAACCACTGTCCTTACATGAGAAACAGTCTACAACGGTGCCTGTACGTCAAAGTGGCCCGGTAAGCATGCCAGTTACACCTGGTATGCAGGGTGAGGCCAATAGCAATATGAAGCTTTCACAATTCATGCAGGCCATTCGGGATGCCTGGGGACTAACACCGAAACAAGCTATGGATTTGTTAAATGTGAAAACATTAAATGGTATGAATTATCGTGATGCTTTGAGGAAATTACAGCCGCTTGTTGAAGGTAATGCCAGGGATACTTCAACATCTGGTGCTGTGAATAAAGCCCCGGCAGCAACACAGTCGAAGACTACTGAGGAACAAGCCAGACCACAAAGGCCGCTTCCTGCGCAGGGATCGCAATCAATACCTCCAGCTAGCCCCGTGCCAGCCGCATTACATGGTCCCGCAAACATTCCGGTTATCCCGATTAAGGATGAGATGATACGAGAAGCGCCAAGAAGAGTCTATAAATTTGATGAAGAGGATGAAGAACTGCAGGAAGAAAAAGAGGAGGAGAATGAGGAGCAGAGGGTGATTGCAAGGATCAAGTTAGATGAATTGAAAGAGGTACGTGGAACATCACTTGCCAGTCAGGGGCGATTGACTGTATTACAAAATGTACTGAATTCGCAAATTAGTGATCAGCAGTTGCAGCACCTGATAGAACATGTATGGGGAGTGACAAGTGTGAAGAAATTAAAGGTTGACCAGATAGAGGCGCTCATTTCCTGGGCAAAGGAAGATTATTTCGTAGAAGAGGTGGAGGCTGTATTGACGGTCATTGATGGGGAGGAATCTCATGCGCGTAGTGACTGGTGAGGCTAAGGGGCGCAAACTAAAAGGTCCCAAGACACCCGGTACACGTCCTATTATCGATCGCGTCAAGACGGCCCTCTTTGATATCCTGTCAACGCGAGTTGAAGATGCTCGTTTTCTTGATCTTTTTGCTGGCGTAGGCAGCGTTGGTATAGAAGCGTTAAGCAGAGGAGCAGCCAGCGCAACATTCATCGAAACGAATTATAGTGTGCTGAAATTAGTGCGAGAAAATCTGAAAATTACCGGCCTGGGGGATCGTGCAGAGACATTACATACTGATGCATTCAAATTTTTGCAATCGTACAGTTCGGAAAACCAATTATTGTCAAAGGGGCAGGAGCGTGAGTATGAGATCGTTTACGTTGCTCCTCCACAATATCATGAGATGGCGGCTCGCGCTCTACACTTGCTTGATCACTCGCGGCTTGTGCCCGATACAGGTATGATTATTGTCCAGATTCACCCTAAAGAGCGTTCAGTCGTAGCGGCTGTTCCCCTAACACACCTGATTTTGACCGATGAACGTCGCTATGGCAGTACATTATTACTGTTTTATGAAGTAGATGCAGGTAAAGGAGCGTGAGTATGATAAACAAAGCAGGAAGCGGGCGTTTTGCCTTTGTAGATGCGGGTGAGGCGGCACGTCTTTTAGGAATTGACCGAGTGACGTTAGATCAGTGCATACGTGATGGTCGCTTGAAATCACATCGGGGTGTTGGACGTGAAGCATTCTTTCGGACCTCAGAAATCGAGACTCTATATAATGAATTGCATCCTTCGGCTGAACTCGCGGAGGCGGTTGCGGCAGATGAACGCGAGAGCGAGGGCGTAGAAGAAAAAACTCCTTCACGTAAAAAACAAGATCCACAGATGCGCGTGTATTTGAGATTACAAGCTGATGCAAAATGGTATGATATTTCAGAAGAAGATATTCGTATCTGGTTTCAGCAACTTGCCCCTGATGGATACGAACGCAATAAGCGCAATGCAGAGCATACTATAAAGAAATTACAATACCTGGTGGGTTTAATCGAGGAAGCACAGAAGCGCGAAAAAAGCTAGTCTTATCTCCTATGCTATGTGTGGTTGCGGTCTGTGGCAGCTGAATTCAGGAATGAAGCGCTTATCTAAAAATTTCTGTTACTCTACTTATTGATATCCAGGGTATTTCACATTATCTGGTAAACAGCGTATTACATCCGTAACCGATCCGACTATGAAGTCAGATCCACGTTGTTGGTACAGAGCTTCCTCAAATGGGTGAACAAGCATGACTGCGAGCATATCTGGCTCGCTCTCTTTTTTTATTGTCCGATAATTGAGTACCAGGTCGAGGTCGTCTCCTGTATCTCCTATGTACAAGCCTCCACCTACTTCTCCTCTGATACCCTTGATAGCCAGTTGTAAGGCATGGGGATCAGGCTTGGGGCAAATATCGGCGGAAATGACCACATCCCACCAGCGAGTACCCACATGTGTCTCCATCATCTCCAAAGCGATATCTACTTCCGGGCCAACTCTTCCAGTAATCAATCCTAGATGAGGTATGCGTGCTTCACGAAGAGTAGTAAAGAAATCGGGAGGAAAATTCATTACTTCGTTGTGCACAAAACCAGGAAAGTCTGGTAAATAGTGGGGGGTGTAACCAAAGCGTTTCTTTATTTCAGCGGCGCCCCAGTAAAATTCGTGGTAAATGTCCCCAATCACATTGTAATCTAGTTGCGAAGTAACTGGCATGACCTCTCTGACCCACTCGATACCTCCATGGCCCTCCTCGTTGGCGGCTCGTGAAAGCGCAGCCCATTCTTCGATACTGCGCTCCGACAGTGGTGTGCCTTTCCATTCACGTAGACGCGCTGTACAAAGCGTTGCCAGTAGATAACACATATCCCAATCGTTATTGTAACCACCAGCTTGTTTGAAAGCGTTCACATCTTCATGTGTTACCAACGTTTTACCTTCATTCTGACCCCAATCGAGACCATGAATCATACTAGCGACATATTCCGCTGTCGCTATGTCAGTAGCATGAAACGAGTCGATAGTTTTAATAAGTACCCCATCGATATCAAAGAAAATGGTATTAAATTGAGAGGGAAATTGCAGATTCGGTCGTTTCCAGAAAACCGGGGTCTCCATTGGAAAGCCTTTCGTGAGTAATATAGATGAAGGGCGCTCATGTGCGCCCTTTTAAAGACGATGTTCATTTCAGGCATAGTGAATTGCACCCGTTAGAGATATTGTATCTCCAAAAAAGGAAAATGGGTAGCACGACTTATCAAACCGCCCCGTAAAACCCAGCGCTTCAGCGGCAGGGATATCAGGGGCGTCCCTTTCGGGTCGATAGGAAGTGGGACCCTGCCGTTTCCTGTTTTCTGTCTGCTAAGAAGAATGGGAGCATATGAGCATGATCAAGCGCGCATACAAATACCGATGCTATCCGACAGACGAGCAAAAGGGCATCCTTGCTCGCACATTTGGATGCTGCCGATATATCTACAATTGGGCTCTGCACCTGAAAAGCCAGACGTATCAGCAAACAGGCAAGAGCCTTTCATATGGCGATCTCTCAGCACTGCTTCCCAGACTCAAACGAGACCCAGAGACGGCATGGCTCACCAAGGTTTCCAGTGTCCCGTTGCAACAGAGCCTGCGACACTTGCATCGCGCCTTCGTCAATTTCTTCGAAGGCAGAGCCTCGTATCCCACATGCAAGCAGAAACATGGTGAGCAGGCTGCCACCTATACTGCCGCTGCCTTCACCTGGAGAGATGGGACCCTCACCTTGGCCAAGATGCAGGTCCCCCTGGATATTCGCTTCTCGCGCCCGCTTCCCGAAGGAGCAAAGCCTTCGAGCGTCACGATCACCAGAGACTGCGCCGATCGCTATTTCGTTTCCATCCTGGTCGAAGAAGAGATCGAGCAGCTGCCCGCATCGCAAGAGAGGATCGGCATCGACCTGGGCCTCACCTCGATGGTGATCAGCTCTCAGGGCGAGAAGGTGGACAATCCGCGCTTCATGGCCCGTGATGAGAAGAAGCTGGCGCGGGCACAACGCCGCCATGCCAAGAAGCAGAAGGGCAGTTGCAACCGGGAGAAAGCGCGTAGACGAGTGGCCAAGATCCATGCGAGCATACGCGATAAACGAAGGGACTATCAACACAAGCTCTCGCTACACCTGATCCGCGAGAACCAAGTGATCTGTATCGAGAGCCTGGCTGTCAAAAACATGATGCGGCATCCCACCCTGGCCAAAGCCATTGCTGACGTTGGGTGGGGCGAATTCGTGCGGCAATTGGAGTACAAGGCGGCATGGTATGGACGCACGCTGATCCAAATCGACCAGTGGTATCCCTCTTCGAAAACCTGCTCCACCTGTGCGCATGTGCTTGAGTCTCTTGATCTTGACGTGCGTGAGTGGACCTGTCCAAACTGTGGTGCTCATCACGACCGCGATATCAATGCTGCCAGCTGTGTTCTAGCCGAAGGGCTCAAGGTATACGCCGCAGGGCTTGCGGTGTCTGCCTGTGGAGGAGACGTGAGACCAAACCTGGATGGTATCAGGGAGGGCTGTCTCCGAGGAAGCAGGAACCCTCTTTCGTGAGGATGGGGGAATCCCCCGGATGTATCCGTGGGG
>DATMNR010000569.1:0-2241 GCA_035568795.1 Ktedonobacteraceae bacterium | reverse complement strand
TTCCTGAAAAACTGTGAGTCATTATTGTTCCAGTAAGTAATGGCCTGGCATAGCCTGTTATGAACTCTATTGCGGAATCGTATTCACTGAGCAGTTTTGCTGCTTCACGTGCTGTACCCTCCAATCCACCTGGTGCATTGAGAATGCGTCTGACTGCACCTGCCAATGCTGCCATTGCTGGCCGCGCATTTGCCAGTTCCTTCCCAGCACGTTGTAGTTGTTGTATGTTTTCCTCTGGGGAGGAAGTGCGCTGAGTTGCGATGTCGTAGAGTACAGAAATTGTTTCACGTACGAGCCAGCGAGATCCATGCTCACGGTCATTTCGTATCATTACGATACGCTCTTCCGGTGTTTCCATGCGCCTCCTTAATTACTATTCAGGTCTTCTATTTTTATATCACATACAATTGGCTGATAAAGTCTTCAGCCAATAAGCACTTGAAACGTCTCAAAAGGTTGGTTATACTTTATTGGTATGAGCCAATCAGGACGGAACTATGCGACAACAATCATCTCAGTATCAGCCAAGACCATTATTTACTGCGCCAATTCAAACATTCATTGCATTGGATCGTTCCAGTGGTATGCCGTTATACCGGCAGATTTGTCAACGACTACGCGAAGCAATTCTTTCCGGTGAGTTGTCAGAGGGTACACGTCTTCCAACCGAGCGTGCGCTGGCGAGTGAGCTGGGTGTCAATCGAACGACAGTCATGAACGCCTACAACGAACTTGCCAGCGAAGGCTTGATCGAGGGTCATGTAGGACGTGGAACACTTGTGCGGCGCAACCAGTTTGGCTATATTGGAGATAGTTTTGAGAATGAAACTGCCTCGTGGCTTCTCGGTTTACCGGCAGGTGAACGCGAAATTCTGGGGCCCGATGCTTTGATGTTAAGCGAATTGGCTTCGATGAGCGAGCACAAAGAAATTATCTCCCTTGCCCCGGGTAACCCGGCTCCAGACCTGCTCCCTGCAGAGATGATCCGTACCATTTTTACCGATAGTCTACTCTCTGCCCGTCAGAGCGCGCTTGGGTATGGCCCTGTTGAAGGCTTGCATAGTCTTCGAAGAGCTATAGCTGCATCCATGCGTAAACGAGGTGTACCTGTTGATGTGCAGCACATCTTGGTCCTCTCCGGCTCCACTCAAGGCGTTGGTTTGATTGGTCGTTTCTTGCTCAATCCAGGCGATGAAGTAGTCGTTGAAGTACCGACTTACCTTGGCGCAATTCAGATGTTTCGTGCGCTGAACGTTCGCGTGATGGGTGTTCCTACCGATAATGAGGGTATACGTGTTGATTTATTAGAGTCAATCCTGGCACGCCATCGACCGCGCTTAATCTACACTATCCCGACATTTCAGAATCCCACAGGAACAGTCATGTCACAAGATCGTCGTCGTCGTTTGCTGCTCCTGGCAAAACGCTATCAAACACCAATATTGGAAGATGATCCCTATGGGGAAATATACTTTGAGGATAAACAGCATCCTCCCCTCAAAGCACTCGATAGTAGCGGTCAGGTATTATATCTAAGCACCTACTCAAAAATATTGGCGCCAGGGCTGCGCGTGGCCTGGCTTGCAGCACCCGAACCGATGATAGAGCGTCTCTCCCTACATAAGCAGGTATTTGATTTGAACACGAATGCTCTTGGTCAGTGGGCAGTTTCAGAAATTTTACAGCGCAACCTTTTGGATGATCACCTCAAGATGTTACGTCAGCAATACCGGCAGAAACGTGATCTGATGTTACAGGCAATTGCAACACATTGGCCCGAAGAAGTACGCGTCAATCACCCCGGTGGTGGCTTTCATCTCTGGTGCCGTCTACCCGGAGATATGCGTTCTCGCACTTTATTGCGTGAAGCTGCGCATGAACAGGTAGCTTTTGTTATTGGCGAACCTTTCCATGTCGATGGAGGCGGCCAGCAAAACTTCCGACTCAGTTTCGCCTATCCCGAAACCGATCATATAGAAGAGGGAGTGCGGCGTATTGGCAATGCTATGAAACGTCTGCTGGCTCGCCGCTCCTCACGCGAAGATCTGCACAAGCAGCATGTAGAGCACCTACCGATGGTGTAGACATGTGGAATGTGTATGCAAGGTCTCGATCATGGAGATGAACAAAATAATCTGGATTTTAGGCAAGGGCCGATCCATCGGCCCCTCCACCTTAAATCACGGATGCCACACAAACGAAACCCCAGGCCCAGGTGTAAACGTCCAATAGGACAATATA
>DATMNR010000568.1:0-4020 GCA_035568795.1 Ktedonobacteraceae bacterium | reverse complement strand
ACGTCTAGGCGGAGGGTAACTGACTATAGCAGGAAATAGCAAGAACGTTCAAGTTTACCCGCTTTGTTACCTGGATAAAAATGATTCGTCTCTGATGTGTAGACTAATCATAACCAACACTTCCAATTAGGATAAAGAAGTAGTGTCAAGAACCCAATCCCCTATAAGGGGATGGGCTTGTGAAAGCCCAACTTGACTAGTCTTGGTACGCAAGCACTCCGTTTTTCCGGTCACGATACCTTCAGGTGCCAGCTCTAGCCTGTCGACCTATCGTTGGTGATTAACAGACCTGATGGGAGGGTCGGTGTTGCCAACACGACAAGCCGGTGAAACCTTGACGAAGAGCACCTCACTCCCGAAAGGAGGTACACGTTTTGTTCGTGTACGTTTTAAATTGCCACGGGGAGCCCCTCATGCCTTGCCTGCCGCGCAAAGCACGGCTCTTGTTGAAAGCGGGCGAGGCCAAAGTGGTGAGAAGAGTTCCATTTACCATCCAACTGCTCTTTGGCAGCAGTGGATACAAGCAAGAAGTTGCTCTGGGGATCGATGCGGGCACGCAACACATTGGCGTGTCGGCATCGACTGATAAGGCGGTGTTGTTTGAGGCGGAAGTCGCACCCCGTACTGACCTTCAGCGATTACTTGCAACACGCAGGCAGGCGCGCCATGCCAGAAGAAGCAGGAAAACGAGATATCGCAAGGAGCGATCCCTTAACAGGAAGAGACCCCCAGGCTGGCTATCCCCCTCGGTTGAGCACAAGGTAGACAGCCATGTCAAAACAATCACACTTGTGCACAGGATTTTGCCAGTCTGCCAGACGACGATTGAGGTGGCACAATTCGATCTTCAGAAAATCACGCACCCTGAGATCGAGGGCAAGGGGTATCAGCAAGGTCCTCAACTGGAGTTCTGGAATGTGCGGGAGTACGTGCTCTTTCGGGATGAGCACCGATGCCAGTGGTGTCAGGGCACATCCAAGGACCCGATCCTGCATGTTCATCATATCGAGAGTAGAAAGACGGGCGGCAATCGTCCAGAAAACCTGCTCACTGTGTGCGGAACCTGTCACGACCTGATCCATCGTACACACCAGCTGCTGAAACTCGAGCGCGCATCCACGGGGTTTCGAGATGCCTCGCAGATGAGCATCATACGATGGCGCATCTTTGAACGAGCCAAAGCATTGTTTCCACATGTGCATCTCACATATGGCTACATCACGAAACATCGCCGTATCGAGCACAAACTGGAAAAATCGCATATGATGGATGCACGCTGTATCAGTGGATATCCTCTCGCTTGTTCGCAAGACAGCTGGTATCTAATCAAGATGGTCAGGCGCAACAACAGGCAGCTGCATAAAGCAACCATCAGGAAGTGCGGTAGGCGGCAGCGCAATACTGCTCCCAAGTACGTGCATGGATACCGCCTGTTCGATTGCGTGAAGTACCGGGAGGCCACGTGTTTCGTCTTTGGCAGGAGAAATTCTGGCTACTTCGATCTGCGGACCCTTGATGGGACACGGATCCATGCCAGTGCCAATTCCAAGCAAGTGACCCTGGTTCAAAGGGCTACATCATGCATGGTCGAAAGGAGGGTGACGTTACCTCCCACCCCCTAAACGGAATGGGTCTCCACGTCACGTCATGAGATGAAACGCATCAAACCTATACTCCCCGCGATAGGCATTTTCTGTCTCGCATTAATCGTACGCATCATATATAACGATACTGTCGCGTATCACTATTACCCTCTACATGACTCAGCTTTCTATCAGGGCATCGCATTTCATTTATTACATGAACATTGTTTCTGCTTAGAGTCGTATGTTCCAACCGTTGATCGAGCCCCACTCTGGCCATTTACGATTGCAGGCCTTTCTCTCATTTTCGGGCCGAGTGATTATTTCGCGCGTCTCTTTTTGAGTCTAGTTGGCTCAGGAACATGTGTCCTGGTGTATTTCTTTGCTCGAGATTTATTTAGCTGGCGTATCGGCGTCCTGGCGGGAGTTTTTGCAGCAATTTATCCCGAACTTTATATTTATGACGGCTGGCTCTATACTGAATCGCTCTATATATTTCTCCTGTTTGCTATTTGTTATGGACTGTACCGTTTGCAGCGTACACCGGAGAGAAACTGGCCTAACTGGATACTATGCGGAGTATTACTTGGCTTACTTTCACTCACACGCCCAAACGGCATTATTGTAATTGGTCTGTTCATCATTTGGTCTTTCATTATGGTTTGGCAAAAATTCTTATCATTACGAACGACCATTCGAGGCGTTTTGGTCTCTATTGTGATTGCTGTTGTATTAATGGCTCCCTGGACAATTCGTAATTATTTCGTCTCGCATACATTCATACCAGTAGCGATTGGAGATGGAACAGTCCTGCTTGGTGCTTATAATAATGAGGTGTTGATTAAATCTACGTATCCCGGAGGTCCTAAGGGGACATGGATTAATCCCATCGTATCAAGACCTGACGTTGTTCTTCCTTTCCCACTTCACACTTGTACTCCCTCATGCGAGGTAGCTCGTGAGGCAGCTTTTAAAGATGCAGCCGTAAAATGGATTGAAGATAACATCCATACAATGCCTTCATTACTAAAGCTACACTTTATCAACATGTGGCAGCCAAATACCTATGAGGCGGATCTCCCTATAGTTCGTTTCCCACAACAACAATCCACACAATTCGTCTTGAACATGATGAAAACCTGGCCAATTTATCTATTTATACTCGCAACACTTGGCCTGGCAGTCACATTGTGGCGTTGGCGTGAACTCTTATTCATCTACTTCATGATCATCTTGACAGTTGCGCAGAATATCATCTACTATGGTAGCACACGCTTTCGCGCTCCAATCGAGCCTATGCTTATCCTCCTGGCTGCAGGATTCATTTGGTGGTTGACACATAAAGAAAAAGGCACATTGCGCTGGATGATTGTTAAAATCCGCAGCAAAGACCAAATATCAACGCATACTTCTGATCAATCAGAGAATCCTATAGCTTCGAATAAGGAGAGAATCCACAATGCCTCATCTCAAGCTTGACCAATCCCTGGTGGATGAAGCCCGCGCTCTTGCCCTCCATATTGGTGAGCCTGTCATTGATTTCATCAGTAAGCACACAACCGTTGCTATTGAACGTACCACCTTGCGTTTGATTGGCGTAGATGGCATCGATGAAGAAGAAGTGCCCCTGCCAAACTGCATTGTTGACAATGCGTTTTCATTTCTACCTGGTGGTATTTTGCGCCCATTTGTGGCGACTTCGCTCCAGAACAATCTCTCTCCCCAGGCAACTGCTGAAGCAATCGGCCGTAAAGAACTTATCCTGTCTGAACCACATACACTAGATGATACACTTGTCGCTATCGATACTGAAACTACTCGTTTAGTAAAAGATGGAGTAGCACTTATTCGGGCCCGCCGTACCGAACGCGCTAACATGATTGAAGAATTGAGCAATCCACAGACTCCCTGGCTTTATGTTATTGTAGCAACAGGAAATATTTACGAAGATATTGTGCAGGCACAGGCGGCTGCACGGCAGGGTGCTGATGTCATTGCTGTTATTCGTTCGACAGCACAAAGCCTGCTTGACTATGTGCCTTTTGGCCCAACCACTGAAGGCTTTGGTGGTACCTATGCGACCCAGGAAAACTTCAAACTTATGCGGTCGGCATTAGATGAAGTAAGTCGGGATGTAGGTCGCTACATACGACTGACCAACTATTGCTCGGGTCTATGTATGCCTGAGATCGCCGCAATGGGCGCTCTAGAGCGTCTTGACATGATGCTCAATGATGCACTTTACGGAATTATCTTCCGTGACATCAATATGAAACGCACGCTTGTTGATCAACTATTCTCCCGGCGTATTAATGCTGCTGCCGGCATCATCATCAACACAGGCGAAGATAATTATTTGACAACCGCTGATGCAATTGAAGCCGAGCATACAGTTGTTGCCTCGCAGTTCATCAATGAACGTTTTGCGCAGATTGCA
>DATMNR010000567.1:0-6122 GCA_035568795.1 Ktedonobacteraceae bacterium | reverse complement strand
CCTGACCGCCTATCGTTTGGGATTAGTTGCTGCAATCACCACCTGCGCCGATGCCGAACTTCAAGCTGAATTACCCGTTCGATTACCTGAAATTGGTCTGGCTTTACGCACATCAACCGCTACTACAGCGTTTGTTAATACCTATCACGAAGGCTTTCGCACCCAATATCTACGAGCCAGGGCTGATCAGTTGCAACTGGAAGATGTGCCCGAAGCATGGCGTAAAGCACCGATCGTTCTTTTCGGTCCTCTTGACCAGGAACTTTCACCCTCGTTCATAGGGCATTTTCCGCGTACTCAAGGATCTATCTTTGCGGCAACACCCCAGGGCTGGTTACGTCGTTGGGACGAAGAAGGTCGAGTCTGGCCTACACCTTGGTCTGCTGCGGAAGATATACTGCCTTTACTCGATGTTCTTATACTGAGCCACGATGACTTACTCCCATTCGCAAACGGTAATCGTACCGGTGCTGATGCCATGCTCTCCCAGTGGAGTATGCAAGTGCCTCTGCTCGTCGCCACTGATGGGAGACATGGCGCTACCCTCTTCCAGCACGGTCTGGCAGAGCGCTTTGCTGCCTATCCCTCTCGCGAAGTTGATCCTACAGGTGCTGGTGACGTCTTTGCCGCTGCCTTCCTCGTCTATTATCACAGGCACCACGACCCTCGAAAAGCGGTTGATTTCGCAAATTGCGTAGCATCATTATCAATTGAACACGTGGGGATAACGGGGATTCCAACGATGGAGATAGTGAGGTCGCGAATTCGCGACTCATTCTGAATAAATTGGCGTTATCCTGAGCGACGCGAAGGATCTAAGCGTAACCCTGTCTCATTCGTGGCATAGGTGATACCTGATGTATCGCCGCGTCAGCATATTCGGGGCAGCGGATCACCAACCAGCATATCCAGTACCCGCATTCCGCCAATGTCCGTGCGTAGGAAGACCATTCCAGGTGGGTCAGCTTGCACAGAGCCAATGATGGCTGCCTCGCGACCAAGTGGGTGGTTGCGCATTACCTTCAAAGCCAACTCAGCTTTGTCGGGAGCAACGATTGCCAGCAGTTTACCCTCGTTAGCGATAGTCAGGGGATCGAGACCCAGGATTTCACAGGCTCCTCGCACCTCGCCATGTACAGGAATAGCGTGTTCATCAAGCCCAATAGCAACCTCTGAGCCTAATGCCATCTCGTTTAAAGAGGTTGCCACGCCGCCGCGGGTAGGATCTTTGAGACAATGGATGCCATCACCCGCTGCTTCGAGCAATGCGGCTGTCAATGTATGGAGAGTTGCGGTGTCGCTCTGTATATCGGTTTCGATCTCGAGAGCTTCACGTGCCAGCATAACTGCGATACCATGATCTCCAACAGAACCACTTAACAATACCATATCTCCAGGCTGCAACTGGGATTGTCCAAGCAGCCAGTTAGCGCGAATAATTCCTACCCCGGCGGTGTTAATGAATATCCCATCCGCCTTGCCTCTCTGAACTACTTTGGTATCTCCGGTGACGATGGCAACGCCTGCTTCACTTGCTGCTTTCGCCATCGAATCCACGATGCGGCGCAAATCGCTTATTGGAAAGCCCTCCTCCAGAATAAAGCCCGCAGAGAGGTACAAGGGTACCGCGCCAGCCATAGCCATGTCATTGATTGTGCCGTGTACGGCCAGTTTCCCGATATCTCCGCCGGGAAAGAAGAGTGGACTCACGACATAGGTATCTGTGGTAAATGCCACACGTTGACCCGATCCATGTATCGCAAAAGTTGCCGCATCATCCATCGCATCGAGGAAAGGATTCGAGAAAGCAGGCGCAAAGACACCTTCAATCAGGTTATGAGTTGATTTACCGCCGCTTCCATGGCTGAGTGTAATTTTTTCATCTCGTAAATAGAACTTATGACGGCGTGCCTGTCTGGTGCGTTCGATCTTCTTTAGCACATCATCTATGCGCTCGCTATTATCTGTTGTAGACATATCAATACCAATCTCCTGATACTTGTGCGAATCATCGAAACTCTATGACCCTGCCATAGGAAGAATATTCAGGCGCGAGCGCTCAGAGGCCATGGAGAAGCGACCATAATTGAAGTAGGCAGCACATGCTCCCTCTGGTGAAACCATGCAGGTCCCGATAGGTGTTTCAGGCGTGCAGGCTGTTCCAAATACCTTACATTCCCACGGTTTAATAACACCTTTTAATACCTCTCCACATTGACATGCTTTGGGATCTGCCACGCGCAGGCCTGGAACCTCGTATAGCAACTCGGCGTCCCAATCAGCAAATTCTGGACGTATCTTCAAAGCACTGTGGGTAATGAATCCAAGTCCGCGCCACTCGAAGAAAGGCCGCAACTCCATGGTCTGTGCCATTGCCTGGAGCGCTTTCACGTTGCCTTCAGGTCGCACAACCCGTGAATACTGGTTCTCTACCTCCGAGCGGCCCTCGGCAAGCTGCTGCACGATCATGTAAATAGCCTGGATGATATCGAGCGGCTCGAAGCCTGCAATCACGACGGGCTTGCGATGATCCCGCGCAACAAAATTGTAGGGTCGCATGCCAATGACCATGCTGACGTGACCTGCCCCTATGAAACCATCCAGGCGCAAGTCGGGTGAGTCAAGAATGGCCTTCATCGCAGGAATAATGTTCACATGGTTACAGAAGACGGCGAAATTATTTATTCCTTCCTCTTTTGCTCGCAGAAGCGTCACAGCAGTCGAGGGGGCAGTTGTCTCAAAGCCGATGGCAAAGAAGACCACTTTGCGATCAGGATTTTGACGGGCAAGCTTCAGTGCATCTAGCGGCGAATAGACAAATCGAACATCGGCTCCATCAGCCTTGGCATCGAGAAGACTTCCTTTGGAACCAGGCACACGCATCATATCTCCAAAGGTCGTGAATATCACATCGTCCATACGAGCTATGGCGATAGCATCATCAATACGTCCCATTGGCAAGACGCAGACAGGGCATCCCGGTCCATGAATCAGGTCAATGTTATGCGGTAAGACATCCTCGATCCCATGCTTGTATATAGTATGAGTATGTCCACCGCAGACCTCCATTAACTTGAGAGGTCGGGAAGCCGACAGTTTCGCGATCTCATTTGAAATACGCTTCGCCAGTTCTGGATCGCGGTACTCGTCAACATATTTCATGTTCATAGGGAATTCTCCTTCTTGCGTTCTTGTGGGCCGCTGATGCGAAACGCAGCTTCAAGAGAGCATAATTGTACGTCTAAACAGTTGGTCTCAGTACGTTAAAAATCACCTCTATTAGAGCATGGTACGCTGTCGCCTGTGCCTCCTGAATTCTTGGAATGTGATCGCTGGGAGAAAGAATACAATAGTCCACAGCAGAAGATCGCATCGTTTTACCACCATCGTATCCTGCTAGCGCGACGGTCAATAATCCCTGTTTTTTTGCCTGTTCCAGTGCTACCAATACATTGGTCGAATTTCCGCTCGTTGAGATACCTAATGCAATATCTCCTTGACGGCCGAATGCAATCACCTGTCGGGCATAAATATTGTCAATGCCAACATCGTTTCCTACTCCAGTGATTACCGCGCTATCATTGGTGAGTGCAATTGCTGGCAAAGGTGACCAGGTAGGAAAAGGTGGGTTGATCAGTTCGGTCACGAAATCCTGTGCGTCAGTAGTGCTTCCTCCATTACCAAAGGCCAGTAAAGTAGCGCCAGTAGCAAACGCTCGCGCCATCGCCTCCCCAGCAGAAACGATCAGTTTACCAGAATGTTCGTGCGTGGCCCGGCGCAAAGCAATGACCTCGTGGCACTTCTCACGAGTCGAGTGACGTACCTGTGCTAGAACATCTTCTATGTTGGCCTTACCACCTTCAAAGAGAAAAGGATAAAAGAGTCGATCGTACTCCGATCCTTCTGTGTTATGCATTACTTGCCTCATCTACACGCGCAATTGCGACACCACCGTGCACCAGTAATATGTCGCCAGGCATAATACTTTCGACAAGTGAAATGTCGATCTCTTCTTCCGTACCTTTTAGAGTCACCTGAGCCAACCCGTTCTCATCATCGACATACAACACGCGAACTTGTAGTGCTTCATCTGAACATGTTATACAGTGTCCCTCGCTATCAAGTGTACAAACAGCATCTTCGTCAGGTCCAAACTCATGTTTCAAAAGATGCAGTGGGTTTCCTTGTTTGTCTTTCATCATAATAAACCTTCATGCTCGAAGAAAATATGCACCAGTTCCCATAAAACATGATACAACGTCTCATGCGTCTCCTGGATGACAAATGGGTCGTGTGATGGGATGACAAAAACATATTCGATTTCGGTCTTCTTTGAAAGTCCACCATCGCCGCCTGTCAGGCAAAGCGAAAGCAAACCCATTCGCTTTGCCAGGTTTAATGCGTCCAGGACATTGGCGTCGTTCCCATCCAACGTGAAACCCATCGCGATATCCTGTGATCGCGCCAGAACGCGCATCTGGTGAACAAAAAGCTTATCAGTTTCGCCTTTTGCCATCATGCCACTCATTGTAGCGCTGTCATTCGTCAACGCAAGCGCGGGCAAGGCTCGCTTACCAACGATCACAGGATGCACGAACTCAACCGAGACATGCTGAGCGTCAGTTGCCTGAGCTCCATTACCAAAGGCGAGCAATCGCCCTCCTTGAGAGAAGCGGCGTGCCATAGCCCAACAAGCCTCGGCGATCCTTCCTGCTTCGTTCTCGAAGAACGCTTCAGGTACTGTCATGCTTTGCTCGAAGCGCCTCGCTACTAACGCCTCCAGGTCTGACATATCCGGCCTATAGGGCTGTTGCATCCGTACACTCTCCATCGTCAACAAGCGTGTTCGAGGGTTCCCGTTCATCTATACTAACTTTCATTCAATCTGACTCGAATGGAGCATTTTCAGCTCATCGGTATAAACATCACCCATTGAATTTAGCGCCTTCATTGTTTCCTGGGCCTCAATCTCATCGATCTTGCTCATTGCAAAGCCGACGTGGATCAATACCCAGTCACCTGGTCCAATGCCCTCAGGTCGCACCAGCGCAACGCTAACGTTTCGCCTGACACCGGATACCTCCACTTTAGCAATGGAATTTTCGTCATCCACAATGTCTATAATCTGGCCGGGTATACCAAGACACATGTTCGTACTCCTATCTTCTTTGCATGTGCGCCGCAGCTACCGCTATTTGTCCAAGACTGATTCCACCATCATTAGGCGGCACACGCCGATTGATGTAAACCTGGAAAGCCATTTCCTCCAGGCGTTTCACTAGTTGCTCAAGCAACAATTGGTTCTGAAATACTCCTCCACTGAGTGCCACAACATGTAATCCTGTCTTCTCACGTGCGCCGAAACACACAGTTGCCAACAACTCTGCAATTGAGCGGTGGAAACAATCAGCTATCTGTGAGGTCGGCACACCCTGTTGAATATTATTAACAATAGCACGAAACATCTTTACCACATCCAGCGTCGCTGGCATTTGATCTCTCATTTTAATCGTGAATGGATAGATATCCGATTGCCTCTTATAGATATTTCCTACTTGTTGCCGTGCAAGTATCTCCAATTCTATAGCTGCCTGACCCTCATAGAGTACTTCGCTTCGCAGACCAACCAAAGCAGCGACTGCGTCAAACAAGCGGCCAAGACTTGAAGTTGGTGGGCTATTGATACTTCGCGCGATCATTTGTGCTAGCACGCGCCACTTAGAATTATCAAGTTGCCGAACAAACGGAATATCTAAATCCCTAAAAGCATTGCCGTAAGTCTGTGCCAGGTAGACGGCCGCCATGCGCCAGGGTTGGTATACTGCCTGCTCACCTCCGGGGAGGGGCATATAGTCCAGGTATGCCAGTCGTTCGAACCCTAGCAAATCGGCCTTCATAATTTCGCAACCCCATATAGCGCCATCTGTTCCATAACCCGTGCCATCTGCAGCAATTCCGATTACCGGCTCCTCGAGTCCATGTTCAGCCAATACACTGGCGATATGGGCATGGTGATGTTGAACACCAAATTTCTGTGGGATATTCGTGTCAAGAGCATACTTTGTTGCCAGGTATTCGGGATGTAGATCATATGCAACGACTTCAGGATAGATATCGAAAAG
>DATMNR010000566.1:0-3941 GCA_035568795.1 Ktedonobacteraceae bacterium | reverse complement strand
GGTAGCGTATCTTTCTCTAAGGGTCGAATGTGAGGGAACAAAAAAGAGAGCTGAAGAGTTACCTTGTGATGAAGTAGTTCTATCAAACACATTCATCACAAGGAGTCTTCAGCAGTATGAGTATACCGTTTTCAGCAGGAAAGCTAAAGGCAGAGGAGCGTCGAGCGGTTCTCCAGGCCATTGAAACCCAGATGCAGCAGGTCATCATCGACGGGGTGACCCAGGTCCGAAAGCGCGTTTCTGGAGCAGGAAGTCACGATCAAGCTTGGACGCGTGAAGCGAAGTCCACGTCGGATGAGTAATCAGCCTCGTCCGATCGACTGGCAGTGTGCCCACTGTGGCTGCACCGATGCCAACCAATTCATCCGCGACGGCCATTACCGTCGTAGTCTGGAAACTGGATGGGGGCATCTGGATACGTTGCGGGTGCCGATGCTGGAATGCCAGCGCTGTGAGCACGATGTGGTGGCGCAGTTTGCCAACTTGGACACATATCAGCGTTTCTGGCTCGATGCGCCGCAGCGTGCGATCTTTGGCAGTGGCTTGTCGCGGAGTTTACGCCAACGAGAGCACAGGACTGGGCAGCCAGCGCTCCGAGCAAGCGTGGGCTTGCGTACCATCAATGAGCGCATCACTCAACTCGAAGCCAGGCTCGTGCACGTGCATCGCGAACCGATCGAGGATGTGCCTGCGGTTGTCCAATTCGATGGCATCTGGCTCGAGCCGGGCAGACCCAGCAAGACGGTATCCACGAGGATAGCCGCCAGCGCAAGCGTCATCACAAACGTGGGAAACGTATGGTCGTCCTGGTCGCCCTCGGCCTGTGGACTGATGGGAGTGGCAAACGGCACATTCTCGATTGGGAGGGAGCTGACCAGGAAGACAAGGGCGCCTGGGAACGGCTAGTGCAGCGCTTATGGGAGCGTGGCGTGAAATTGGAAACGGGGCTCCAGGCTATTGTGCGGGATGGGACTGAAGGGCTGGAGCAAGCTTTGGACTTCGTCTATGGCTCTGCCTTGGTGCAACAGCGCTGCATCTTCCACACGTTGCGCAATGTCAGTGGTAAGTGTGTCGGCTCGGATCGCAAAGCGAAAAAGCTCTTGATGGAGCAAGCTGCTGCGCTCTATCATGCTACACGTACATCGCAGGCGCAAGCCCGACTCGCTGCATTTGCCGAATACTGGCAGCCGACGCAGCCACAAGCGGTCGTCACCTTTGAGCATGAGTTTGAGCAGACGATCCGCTACTTTTCGTTGGAGGGGATAGTGCGCGAAGGAGTGCGGTCAACCTCGCGGTGGGAACGCACACATCGCGAATTGCGGCGCAAGTTTCGGCAAGTCGGCTGTTTCAGCAGTCCGAAAGGCGCTGAAGTGGCGGTGTACATTCAAGTGACCCCTCTGAATGCTCAGTGGGCTAGAACGAGTTGGTGGGAGGCTTCTCACTCTCTCGCACTTTCACTGCTGAACAGCAACCCTTAGAGAAAGATACGCTACCGAATCGAAACGTTCGTACAGTGAATTTTTAGGGCATGACTTTTTACGAGTACTCCACAAGGTTATTGTGATATACTGACCTTGTTTTTCAAAACATACCTTCACTGCTGTTCAGAAAGGACCGTTACGATATACATGAATGATCAATTGAACCTTCCTCCCAATTACTTTTATCATCGCCTCCCCAATGGCATTGAAATGATTGGCCAGTACATGCCCAGCCTGAGTTCAATTACGTTTGGATTTCAGCTCGACGCTGCGGTAATCAACGAACCAGAAGAGAAAGAGGGACTTGCACACCTTTTTGAATACATGCTTTTTCAGGGAACGAAGCAGAAGGATGCCCGTGCCTTGAATGAGGCTTTTGAGTCATTGGGCGCCCGTAAAGGAGCGAATACTGGCTTGGAGACATCGCAAGTGTTTGCTCAAATTGTCAACACAAAGTTTGATGCAACTCTACAACTTATTAATGAACTCTTGCTCACGCCTACCTTTCCCAAGGAAGAGCTCGAGCAAATGCGCAATATCGTGCTGCAAGAGATTCGCCGTCGCGATGACGAACCCATGAGTCGGATCTTTGAACTTGTGCGTGCAAACTTTTATAAAGGAACAGCCCTTAGTCGACCGGTTCTGGGTACTACCGAAAGAGTCAATCAACTGCAACGACAAGATTTGCAGTCGTTCTGGAAGGCACGTTATCAGCCCAACAACACACTTTTTGCTATAGCAGGCAAGTTTGATTGGGATCATGTAGTCGAGCAAATGCAAAACCTCTTTGGCGGCTGGAGTGGTCAAGCCGAACTCTCACCTGAACAGCGCCCACAGCCTACCGCAAGTATTGCCTTAGAGGATCAGGAAGGAAAACAAGAGCACCTGGCCCTCATGTTCCCATTCCCCAAATATACTGACCCTGACTATTATCCAGCTATGGTAGTAAGCGAGGTGCTGGGTGGCAATATGGCCTCTCGCCTCTTCGTCGAGGTACGTGAGAAACGCGGACTTGTATACGGGATCTCGGCCGGGTTGACAAGCAACAAACATATCGGGGGCATGCGCATTTATGCTGGTACAACACCCGAACAAGGCCATGAGTGCCTCGAGGTCATTATCAACGAACTACGCAAACTGGAACAAGAAGGCATCACCACCGATGAACTAAACCGGGCTAAAGTCCAGTTAAAGAGCGAGAACGTCATGCGCAGCGAAGGATCTGGGGCCCGTATGGGTGCTATCTCGCGCTCCTGGTGGTTTGAACGCAAAGTCCGTACCATCCAGGAAGTCAAACAGTCCATCGATGCAGTGACCCAGGATCAGGTATTGCAAGTGCTACACCGCTTCTCACCTCTAAATCCGCTAACCATTGCAGCAATCGGACCGCTCAACCAGGATGAACTCGTAGGTAACACACTCTAACCTCTAATCCACCTTCCGCCCCTATGTATCCTACGTAGGGACGGGGGTGTGGATGATGGGTGGTGGGGGCGCTCGCGTCGTCCTGCTGCCCTACACGATGACATCCTTCCCCTATCTCCCGCCACGGGCGCTCGCGTCGTCCTGCTGCCCTACCTTTCTCACTTATACCCCACAACCCCATACGCTTCTGGCTTACGGACAACACGCGCAAAGCCCGCCTCTTGCAAACGCTTCAGCGCACCCTTTGTGACACCGCCACTGGCCTTACTATTTGGATCACCAATATAGTGATACAGGCGGCCACCGCGTTTGAGCACCCTGAAAAGTTGTTGATAAAACGCTCCTGAATAAAGCTCCCCTGCCAGACTAAATGTCGGTGGATCATGTATAATCCGCGCAAAACTGCCATCTTCGAGGGTTTGCACGACCTCATAGGCGTCACCCATAATTTGATGGATTTTGTGTGAATGGAATAGTGCTTGAGACCAGGGATTGAGGCGTGCTATCTCCTGAGCACCTGGATCAAGTTCAATAGTAACAACTTCATCGGCAGTTTTGGCTGCCTCGATGGCTGTATATCCGAGGCCTGTAGCTGTGTCCAGAACACGCCCCACGACAGGCGATATGGCCGCAATTTTCCTCAAAGTATCCTGCATTGGATCAATGTCTTTGATGCGATGCATAACAAAGCCCGCGATGAGCATGCTGGGCGCTCCCTTTGTAGGCATCAGGCTACATACACGGTTCGTGTATTCAGAGAATACCTGCATAGGTCTGGCAGCGTCGTCTTCGAGTATGAAGCAGTTAACTTCAGATTTGCTGATCTTCTCTATAGTCTGCCAGTCAAGCCGTTCACCATTCGGGAATACGAAACCTTCAGATGTGCGCGTCACTTTTACTGTTGACAGTCCCAGATCAGGTGATATTTGAACGGAAGCTATTCCTAACTGTTTGGCTTTGAGTAGTGTCTCTGCCTGGACGTAGGATAAGATAATCGGTTGTGTTAATTGCATGCTAGGATTGTATCATCTAGCT
>DATMNR010000565.1:0-8190 GCA_035568795.1 Ktedonobacteraceae bacterium | reverse complement strand
CCAACGATTGCAATTCGCTCGGCAAGCCACTTTTTGGGAGGAGTGATCTTGCGTGATTTTTGAGTGGCATGATCAGATGCGAAACGCTTCAGATCACGGATCGCGATTGGTACGTCAAACTCGCCGCGACGACACTCATCTTCACAAGGAGCTGTACATACTCTCCCGCAGATAGAAGGGAATGGGTTGGGTTCTGATGCTACTTGAAACGCTTCATCGTACCGACCCTGAGCCACAAGACTTACATACAAACCAGCATTTGTGCCGACGGGGCATGCTGCCTGACAGGGTGCGCGCAAGTCCTCTTTACGCTCACCTAGCCACGTACGCCAGCTTTGCCATGTTGCCTGGCGTTCAGCGACATGCCAATCGTGCCCTTCGCCCCATGGCTGCTCGCCCGGTTCTTCAGCAAAGGCGCGGGTATACGCATCGAGGGGTTGCCAGCCATTATCAGACGGTAGATACGACACAGGGCCTGATTTGGCAAATGTCAGTTCCTTGACACTGCTCTCAATGGTGATGGCGTTGGTGGGACATTCCTGTGCGCAGACCTGGCACCCAACACATTGCGAGACCTGCACAGGTGCAAGCATCATCCACGAACGGGTTGCATATTGTCCCGGAATAGGAGAGAGCACTTCCTCCGGCAGCCCCAATTCTCCTTCGCCTGATGGGCGAGTCATATCCAGACAACGCACCGGGCAAAGGTCCATACAAATGCCACAATTGATACACGTTTGATGGTTGACCTGAAAACGATAGGCCATACTGATCTCCTATCTCAGTAATGATTGCAACTCACCCTTGTGATACTTGAGTATGTGGGAATGAGTGCTGTTTCCCTTACAATTCATAAGTACACTTGCTACTTGTTTTTAAGAATAAAGCCAGGAAATCACAAATCAATCACAACAAAGGCGAAGAGTATCACAAGCAGCACACAACGATGTGATACCCATCACAATGTAATCCTGCTTACGCGCAAAGCGTTTAGAATTACAATGACATCGATACCTTCTTGTAAAATGGCGCCTGCAGCAGGGCTAATGAAACCAAAGGTGGCAAAGAGCATTGCAATACCACTTAATGCCATACCCACCCAAATGCCCTGCAAAGCCACATGCATTACCCATCGTCCCAGGCGAATTGCCTTGACAACACGCAAGATATCCGTCGAGAGTAGAACAGTGTCGGCGGCGGTTGCGGCAGCAGTCAATCCTTGAGAACCAAGAGCCATACCTACTGTAGCTATCGCTAATGCCGGAGCATCGTTTATTCCGTCGCCGACCATGAGGACATTATGTCCCTGGGCCTCAAGCTCTTGTATGATACGTAGCTTATCGTCGGGTAGACAACGAGCAATCACCTTATCAACTTGCGCCAGTTTCCCGATCTGATGTGCCACAACGTCACTATCCCCCGTTAGCAGTATCGTTTGTTTGATGCCTGCTGATTTGAGGTCAATAGAAAGACGAGCTAATTCGGGACGAGGAACATCCTCAAGTACGAGAAGACCTGCAATTTGATGATCGACCGCGATGAAACTGCAGATCTGGCCTTCATCTATACGATGTTTTCGTTCAGTGAGCAGTGCTGGCGGGACTGTGATTTCAAGATGGCGCATAAATGTATGGTTGCCGACGGCGACTTCTAAAACATCATTGACACCCAGTCTTTCCAATTGACCTTCATCATGTAAGATGGAGATACGACCTTGAACGCCTTTCCCAAAGGTTTCTTCAAAATCTGTGACAGGGTCAAGTTCTATATCACGTTCAAGGGCTGCGTCTACTACGGCACGAGCAAGAATGTGGGTTGAGAGTTGCTCAACTGACGCCGCAAGACGTAAAAGCCTATTCTTGTCATATGCTGTGAGTGATGTCTCATTCAATCCCATAGCTACAAGGTCAGGGGTTAAGGTGAAGGATGTGGACGGTGTGTGTGACTCGGACGGTATGTGAGGCTCGGACAGCGTGTGTGCTTTGAACAGCATCTGTGCTTCGGACGGAGCAAGCCCCGTCCCTACAGCTTTTCGATCTACTGCATCAGGTATGATGATGGCGGTTACTTTGGGTATGCCGAGGGTGAGTGTGCCTGTTTTGTCAAAAACGGCGACGTCCACCTCACCAAGTTGTTCGATAGCGGCTCCGCTTTTTGCGATTATGCCGTTATGTGCAGCAAGATCGATGCCAGACATAATAGCAATCGGAGTCGCCAGGATCAATGGACATGGTGTCGCCACGACTAACACTGCCAGGGCATAGACGCTATCTCCTGAAACCGCCCATGATAAGCCTGCCAACGCAATTGCCGCGATGGTGAACCATACAGCGTAACGGTCAGCCAGGCGATGAATAGGAGCTTTCTGAGCCTGTGCTTCCTCTACCAGGCGCACAATCTGGGCATATTTGCTCTCTGCGCTGCGTTTGCTGGCGCGCACTTCGAGCACTCCATCGAGATTCACGCTACCTGAGAGAACAAGCATCGGAGCAGTTTTACGCACAGGTATGGGTTCACCTGTTAGATCAGCCTCACTTACATTCGAAACACCAGAGATGACGAGGCCATCGACCGGAATTAATTCACCTGGTTTAACAACAATAACCATATTAATCTCTACAGATTCAGCCGGAATACTGATAAGTTGATCGTTTTGCCAAATATGTGCAGTGCGGGGAGCACGTTCGGCAAGTGCTGACAGTGATGTACGAGCCCTTCGCAAAGCGAAAGCTTCGAGCGCTTCTCCTCCAGAGAGCATGAGGACAATAAATGCGCCCGCAAGATATTCTTGCAAGAGAATAGAACCAGTGATAGCGAGAATGGCGATGAAATCGACACTAAATTCCTTGTGGATGATATGTTTGATGGTATCCCAGAGTAGTGGAATACCTCCCATTATGACGATCACCAGCAGGATCCAGTTGGCAAGAGTGGGTGGCCCAGTGAGCCAGAAGACGAGACTCACGAGTAATAACGCAAGCGAGCCTAGTGGAACGGGATAGTTCTTAATAGCTTGCCCTATTCTACGTAGCCAGGATTGCGGGGCAACCGCTATTTCTGTTTGCTCCTCAGAATTCTCAATAAAGTTTTCCATTTGAGTTGTAGATTTATTGCTGGGATTTACTGGAATCATCCTGGAAGTATCCTCACCTAGAGGGCGACCGCAAGGGTACGCCCCTACTATAAGACGAAGCGCTCTTTCAAGCCCATTTACAGAAGAGATGCACCCTTGCGGTCGCCCTGCAAATGTGCCGATTCGTCGATCCTGGCCTGATAAGTGTCCTCGTTTCTTTGCTTACCGTATGTAGTATTATGAGATCACAAACGGCTTAAGATACTTTGAATAGAAGTCACATTCAAATCACAGATAGGAGAACACGATGTTGAAACGCATTCTGGTACCTCTGGATGGGTCACTTTTAGCTGAAGGCGCTCTGAGGGTAGCTGCACGAATTGCGCTTGCTTCTGATGGCACGATTTTGTTACTGCGGGTGATAGGCGTACCAACAACATATACTCCCTATATTTATGGTTCTGATATGGCACAGAGTCCCCAATTAGCTCAGGATCTGATCGATATGGAACAGGAAAATTCTGAGAAGTACATGGCAGAAATTGCCAGCTTAGATATTTTGGCGGGGATTCAAGTTGAGACAACGATTATTCCAGGTTCGGCTGGGATGTCTATTCTCGATACTGCTAAGGAAGAGAAAGTAGATGTAATCGTGATGAGTAGCCATGGGGAAACGGGCTTTAAGCGATTTGTGTTGGGAAGTGTCGCGCAATATGTATCAAGACATAGCCCTGTTCCGGTCCTGGTATTGCAGGGTGATGAAACAGATCCTTTAAGCACACTACCTGAGCCAAAACAACCCTCACACTCGATAACTGCATTGGTGGCATTGGATGGCTCAGAGCTGGCAGAGGCATTGCTAGAGCCAGCAGCCTACGTGGTGGCAGCATTGTCAACACCAGCTAAAGGCACTTTACTTCTCAGTACCGTGGCAAACAAACAAGCAGGTAAGGTCAAACACGGGACAGAAGAATTCATGCGTGATGAAGCCAAAAAGTACTTGATTGGCATTGGGGAACGCTTGCAACGAAGCGAAATAGGGAAACTCAATCTAGTGATCGAGTGGTCCATTGAAGAAAGCAAAGATGTCGCAAACGCGCTCATTGAGGCGGCAGAGAGTGGCAAGGTGTTAGAAAGTTCTCACGAGTTTAGCGGTTGTGATTTGATTGCTATCGCTACACATGGTCGAGGAGGATTGAAACGGTTGATGGCTGGCAGCGTGACCGAGAATGTGCTCGGTTCGACAACGTTGCCTATGTTGATTGTGAGGCCGCAGGATGAGAAGTAAATTCTGGGGAGTGGGTTAGGGAGGAGACCAGGGAGGAAGTGCAAGAGCGGAGGAGGCGACCAGAGCGGGGCAAGGGGAGGAAGTGTAAGAGCGGAGTGAGAGGAAGAGGCAGGGACAGAACAAGGGAGGGGAACCAGGACGGGGCTTGCCCCGTCCCTATATCAGGTGTTTAAAGCCGAATATATTTCGTCAAAGAAGCGGCTTGGAACTGTTGAGAGTAATTGAGTCTCTGTGAAACCGTTTTGGCGTGCGAGCGTTTCCCATGTTCTGTATGTGAGGGGATACGGTACCCACATGTTGCCTCGATCTGTATTATATTCTACAAGAATGAAGCGGCCGCCTGGGCGCAGGTAGCTACGGACCAATTGTAAGACGGGATCTTTTTGGCGCACGAAATGGAGAGAGTTGGCCATGATGATACCATCAAGCTTTGGTAGGTCGAGTCGCCGGGAAAAGTCCTCGTTTCTGTACTCGACAGTTGCGGTGGGAAAGTTGGCGCGCATGGCTTTTTCTTGTTCTTTGAGCGCTCTTTTATCTTTGTCGATTGTGTAAATTTGGCCTGCCGGTCCGATCAGGTCGGCCAGGGCTAGAGTGAAGGCGCCCGTGCCTGATCCGAGGTCGGCCCAGATGCCGCCCTTTTCTGGTATGCCATTTTGCAGTAGGTTGACGTGATCTTTGTGGTTCATATGAAGTATGATCTGCTTTCGCTATTTATTCGCCGCCTGCGGGACTTGCAATACGTCCTGTCAACGTCGCTAACGCGCCTACCTCCGGTCAGACAGGACGAAAGGAGGCGGCGAATAAATGATAAAAAAGAATTATTCGGGGACACCCCGAACCCCGGCAAAGGACTGCGTCCTCTGCACTCCTATACTAGAGTAAATAGAGTCGGCGAGTCTTCCTGATACCCGGCAAAAGACTTCATCGTCTACACTCCTGTTAAAGTTAGGCAATGGTTCATACTATTATAAAACTTGATTCGTGTCCAGGATATATGTTGTTTTGCTAGTCATACTTTTTCTTGACAGCTAGCTCAGGGGGAAGATAGTATTTAATTGAGGGCGGGTAATGAGACCTGCCGAACCCATCGCTTCTGGGAGGTGCAATGATGCCCCAAAAAGAGTGTTACCTCATCCTAGGTGGAGCTGGCCTGGTTGGCAAACAAATTGCGCACCGCATTGCTACTGACAACAGCCTGTCTCCGCGCAAAATCGTTATCGCCTCATTGTATGCGCATGAACTTGAAAATGCGTTAGCTTATCTACACAATGCACCTGGGGATACTTCGGTTGAGTGGGTAGGGGAGCATGGCAATATTTTCGTTCGTAATGAATACGCGGATGAAAATCCTAAAGAGTTACTTGTAGATTCTGAACATAGAGAGACATTATTCGCAGACCTATATGACGACATAGAAGAGGCATATAAACATTCTCGTCTCGTCTCTATTATTCGCAGACATCGACCAGACGTGATAATTGATAGCATTAACACTGCAACTGCTATCAGTTATCAAAACCTGTACACGGCTTCGAACCAGGCCAGGAAACAGATACATGAGATGATTGAGTCAGTTCGGTCGCTAGATGTAGGATCCGCACTCGATCAAACGGAACAGACCAGCCTGGCGCTTTACGAGCTGTTGTTGAGCCAATCGTTGCCGGAACTAATCCGTCACGTCTTATTATTGAACAAAGCGATGGTCGAGGTTGGTACACGCTTATACCTGAAGATCGGCACGACGGGTACAGGTGGAATGGGTTTGAATATCCCATACACACATAGCGAAGATAAGCCGTCTGCCCAGTTAATAACCAAGACAGCTGTTGCGTTTGCGCATACTGGCCTCCTGTTTTTGATGGCACGGACCGCGGGTGGGCCGATAGTAAAGGAAATCAAGCCAGGGGGATTGATTGGGTACGCTGATGTCACCTGTCGTAAGATACCTGAGAGGGGTAAACGTGGTACGTTTATGTACCGCTATACAAGCAAAACCGAATGGCTGGATGAATATCTTGAGCTGCTTCAGCCTGAGGATATGTATCACAATCTGGGTGTACTTGAATTGCCGATCATTGACACCGGTGAGAATGGATTGTTTACCAAAGGCGAATTTGAAACGATCACAGCTCTTGGTCAGATGGAGTTCATTACACCTGAAGAAATAGCCCACGAAGTTGCTATGGAGATTCAGGGAAGCACAACGGGAAGAGATGTGATTGCTGCCATCGATGGGGCAGTGATGAATCCTACGTATCGCGCTGGTTATCTACGTCACCGTGCATTGACTGATCTTGAGCGCTTAGAGGCAGAGACCAGTACACATAGTGTGGCTTTGGGGCATTTGGGACCACCGGAGCTTTCCAAGTTGCTCTGGGAGGCAGAGCTACTCAAGCTGCGATGCGAAACGTTGCGAGCGGTGCTAAAGCATACACCCGACGAACTTTCTGAGGAACTCGCCGGGCTGATCCAATCTGATGAGTTTGATCAGATGTGCCAAACGATCATTTCTCTGGGGTTGCCTATTCTGCTTCCGGATGGCACTCAGATCATTCGCGGTCCTCGTATTCGCATTCCAGAGAGGATAGAACCTAGCGTGCGGGCTACAGAAGAGGATGTGGATGCCTGGGCACAGAGAGGATGGGTTGATTTGCGACCACTGAATATGGCCCTGTGGCAACAGCGTTTTGAGAAGATGGAGAAAAGCCGACAGGATATTCGCGGTCGTGGGTCAGCGGCTGTTACCATTGAGGGGTATATCTATGACAACATTCGCATTGGCGAGGTTGTAGGCTGGATTTTCAATAATGAACAAGATGGGTACAGGATTAAGTATGGGCATAGGATTAAGTGAGGAGGCGAGGGCAAACCACACCACTCCAATGGCGGCCGCAAGGGCACGCCCCTACTATACACGGTCAAATGGCTTCGCAGGCTCGTTTATTGGGGTTCGAAGCTGCTTACTTTTTGGTAATAACTTCAGGTAAGTTTGTTGCATTTGTCGCGGTTGTATCTCATTCATTCATCATGACCCGGTCTAACAATTTCTGCGCAAACAGATGAGCATCCTCTGGATATCTTGCCGTGATCAGATTCCCATCCTCAACGACAAACGGATTGCGGATACTTCCACTGTGCATGAAATCGCTTCTCTGCTTGAGCACGCTCACCGTTTCGTCTTCCACATACTCGGGGTAAGTTCGGTAGTAGTCACCCAATCGCCAGAAAGTCAGATAATAGCCAGCGCGTTCCAGTCCTTTTGTCAGCCCTGTGAGTTTTCTGCCATAGAGCACACTTCTCCCCGTTTCAGGATCGATCGTCCTTGCCAGCACCAGGACACCATGGCAGATGGCACCCACCACCTTTTGTTTGAGAAACTCCAGCGCCTTGTGCTGCACGACCTTGCTTTCTAAATACTGGCGCATGCCCTTGGCATGACCACCGGGCAAGAGTAGTAGATCATACTCTTGAGGGTCTATGTTTTCGTATGGGATGGGATGCCGGAACGACTCAGTCTTTTCGAGTTCTCGATAGGCGGCAATCGCATCCGGCTTTGCACCCAATTGTCCAAAAATTACGCCTGTAAGCAGGCGCGGGTCGGTCCGGCCAATCTGCCCTGTTTCTGTGCTGAATGTTACTTGCAGGCCGGCTTCTACAAAATGTTTCCAGGGGATAGAAACCTCCGTTGTATCGAAGTCTTTATCGGGAAGCGGTATGATCACTTTTTTAACCATAGAGCCTTGCCTTCAAGATACTACTTCACCCACGCGTTGCTTCTTGATTGAATGATGATTGGTTCAGCATTGTAAATATACCACGTTGAACACCC
>DATMNR010000564.1:0-4620 GCA_035568795.1 Ktedonobacteraceae bacterium | reverse complement strand
AAAGCTCTCGTGACAAGCCGAACTGCCTTGCGCCTGCAGGGTGAATACGAGTTTCCTGTCTTACCACTGACTCTTCCAGGTCCGAAGGAATTGCAAGATGCTGAGGGGATCACACAGTATTCAGCAGTGGCTCTCTTTCTACGGTGTGTATCGGCCAGCAATCCCGGTTTCTCTCTTACCGATGAGAATGCAGCCATCATCGCTGATATCTGTACCCATCTGGACGGTATGCCGCTTGCCATCGAACTGGCTGCTGCACGTATGAAATATCTTAGCCCGAAAATGTTGTTGGTCCGTTTGCAACATAGACTTGATCTCCTGACAGGCGGGATGCGCAATCTTCCCCCCAGGCAACAGACAATCAGGCACACCATCAAGTGGAGTTACGATCTATTGGGATATCACGAACAGCGTCTGTTCCGTTGCCTCTCCGTCTTTGTTGGTGGTTTCTCACTCAAAGCGGCGAAAGCAGTCTGCGATGCCTTTGATGATATGAGTATAGATATCTTTGATGGGGTGACCACACTTCTCGAGAACAGTCTTTTGCAATCGGTGAAACAAGAGGAAGACGAACCGCGCTTCCGCTTGTTGGAAACCATTCGCGAGTTTGGACTGGAGTGTATGGCTGGGAGTGAAGAGCAAGAATGTATCAAAAATGCCCATGCCTCCTATATTCTTTCTCTTGTAGAAGAAACTTCTCTAGAGTCTAAAAGTGCTGAGCAGGGGCAGTGGCTGAGTCGATTGGAACAGGAGCATGATAATCTGCGAGCAGCTTTTAACTGGTTGATAGAACGAGAAGAATTAGAGAAGGCATTGCGATTAGGCTGCGCTCTCCATTGGTTTTGGGAGATGCATGGTGATCTAAGTGAGGGCCGTCAATGGTTAGAAAAAGCACTAGGTAGTAACCGCAGAGCATCGGAGCCAATACGGGCGAGGGCACTTAGTATTGCAGGGGAACTTGCATACATGCAGGGAGCTTATGATCGGACAGAGGTTCATTGTAGGGATAGCATAGTACTCTTTCAAGAACTAGGAGACAGACATGGTATCGCCATGAACCTCAATATCCTCGGATTTATGGAACGTTCGCGAGGTCGCTACGAAGCAGCAAACGCTTTACGAGAGGAAAGCCTGGTGCTATTCGGAGAACAAGAAGATCAGGAAGGTATAATTCACTCGCTGATTCTTTTAGGAAGCGTTCTCACATATCAGGGCCAGTATGCTAGAGCTAGTATGCTGGTTGATGAGGGTTTGGCAAAAGCCAGGCAATGGGGATACAAATATGTCATTGGCGATGCGCTCAACATTGCAGCGACTATTGCCTTTTTTCAGGGCCAATATGCTACCGCACGATGCATGATCGAAGAAAGTTTGACTCTTCATAGCACATTCAAAGATCAACGAGGTCGAGCATATGACCTCAGCTTTCTGGGGCAGATTACACTTCTATTTGAGCGCAATCACTCAGTAGCGCAGGCATTGATCGAGGATGCTTTGACTATCTTAAAAGAGCTTGGAGATCAGCGAGGCATTGCCAAAGCATATTACAGATTGGGGTGTGTAGCTTTGGCTAAAGATGATTTTAAGGAAGCTCGTACTTCCTACATGCAAAGCCTGGCTATTCTTTGGGAAGTAGAGGATACATGGTTAATCGCTGCGGTTATGGAGAAGTTTGCGCAAATTGCCCTGGCGCAAGAACGCGCCGTCTGGGCAGCACGATTGTGCGCTGCTGCTGAGGTTCTTCGTGAAGCGATGGGTGTGCCTTTGCCACCTATTGAAGGTGCCAATTATGAACATACAGTATCATCTATACGCACCCAGCTTGGAGAGGGAGTGTTTGCTACAGTGTGGGCGGAAGGACGAGCGATGACGCCACGACAAGCCTTCGCAACACGAGAGCTTGTGTCGGTACAACAGGAATACTCTATGACGCAATCAGTTCCCAAAGTGATACAAACCTACCCTATGGGAGTGACGGCACGAGAGGTAGATGTTCTGCGCCTGGTTGCTGAAGGGTTAACCGATGTCCAGGTGGCCGAAAAACTTGTACTGAGTCCTCGAACTATTAGTTCGCACCTGCGTTCAATCTACAACAAGCTGGGAGTCAATTCGCGTGCTGCAGCAACGCGCTTCGCTTTTGAAAATCATCTTGTTTAATCTTTCCCCTCTTTATAATATCCACATGCGACTGCATTCATGGGCAGAATGAGCCTTCCTCGTTTCCATCTTTAGGAGTTCATATCGTCGGATCAGGTAATTATTTTTACTCGACGCCAACGGCACCCTTTCCCGATTCAATAACGAAATTACGTAATTTACAGGATACACAATTGCATCAGGTAATGTAGACTGGCAGCAATAGTAGTTCTGATGAGTGCGGTAAGGAGATCGCATGGCAGATATCAGCCTGACCATTAACAAGAAGTTCTATACTATTACCGTGGATGATCCTGATATGCCCCTCCTTTGGGTATTACGTGATCTTCTTGGACTGACTGGCACCAAGTTTGGTTGTGGTATTGGTCTGTGCGGCGCTTGCACTGTCCATCTGGATGACACGCCCACCCGCTCGTGCCAGATTCCTATTTCCTTTGTTAACAATAAAACGGTGACAACCATCGAGGGGCTCTCTCTTGACCGCAGTCACCCTTTGCAGCGTGCATGGATTGCCGAAGAAGTGCCCCAATGTGGATATTGTCAGTCAGGGCAACTGATGACTGCTGCCGCTCTCCTGGCGAAGAACCCTGCTCCAACCAATGCTGAAATAGATGCTGCGCTATCTGAGAATCTTTGTCGATGTGGAACCTATCAGCGCATTCGGCGTGCTATCCACCGGGCTGCACAGGAACATTAGTATGGACGAACAGATGAAGCAGAGCGAGGGTGACAGGCAGCCTAGCAGTATTATTGAGGAGCAGGAGAGCCAGGAACACCCACAAAAGCACACCATCAATCGCAGGCATTTCTTGATTGGCGCTGTGATTGCCGGTGGTGTTGCCGGAACTGCTCTGGTGATCGGGTTCAATGTCTTTGGGCGGCATGGCAAAACTGGGACTGCGGCACCAGGTTCAATTACTCGCCCAAACTCCTTTGCGCCCGATGTCTGGGTACGTCTGGATGCCGATAATACCGTCACTATTCAGGTCGCCAGGTCAGAGGTGGGTCAGGGTGTCCTGACATCACTTGCTATGCTGCTTGCTGAAGAACTGGATGCCGATTGGTCTAAAGTGCGGGTGGAGCAGGCGCTGGCTGATAGGCAATTTGGCGATCAAAAAACTGATGGTAGTTCCAGCATCTCCGATTCATTCTACACAATGCGAAGCGCAGGGGCGAAAGCACGCACTTTGCTGGTATTGGCTGCTGCACATGTGTGGGGAGTGGATCAATCGACCTGTCGCACTGAAAAAGGAGCGGTGTTTCATACACCCAGTGGAAGGCGCTTACCTTATGGAGACCTGATTGGGGTAGCGAGTACGCTCGACCCCAGCTCTGTATCGCTTGCTGTTGTGAAGCTAAAACAAACTGAACAGTTCACACTCATAGGAACGCGCGTACCACGGGTGGATACACCCCAAAAAATCGATGGAAGTGCTATCTTTGGCCTTGATGTCCGTTTGCCAGGAATGCGTTACGCAATCATCGCCCGCTGCCCAATTCTGGGTGGTACTCTGAAGCATGTAGATAGCACCAGGGCGAGCGCGGTTCCTGGCGTGCTTCAGGTGCTGCAAATCGAAAGCGGCGTTGCCGTGGTCGCTGAAAATACCTGGGCGGCAATCCAGGGGCGTCAGGCTCTGAATCTGACCTGGAACGCGGGACCGAATATGCACCTAGATAGCGCTCTGCTTCGAGAGCAGCTCGCCGTTGAGGTTCAAAACCTGGCTAGTAGGAGTCCTTTGAGTTCTGGCAAAACGGTTGAAGCAGTCTATGAGACACCGTTTCTAGCACATGCCGCCATGGAGCCGATGAATTGTACAGCTTATGTTCAAACCAATCACTGCGAGGTCTGGGCGCCAACCCAACATCCACAGGCAGCACGCCAGGTGGCTTCTACAGTGAGCGGACTTCCTATTGAAGCTGTCACCCTTCATGTGACACTCATAGGTGGCGGATTTGGACGTCGAGTCGAGACTGATTTCGTTGTGGAAGCAGTACAGATTTCAAGTGCCATTGACGCCCCAGTCAAGGTCGTTTGGACCCGAGAGGATGACCTCGAACATGACTTTTATCGACCTGCTTCCTATCAGCAATTGAGCGCGAGCCTCACAGCACAAGGGCTACCACATACCTGGACACACATAGCTGCTACCCAGGATACAGATCGCGACGATCATCAGGCCCAACCTGCAACCGATGGTGCAGATATGCCATATAATAGTGCCATCAAGCATTTTAATGGCTCCCAGATCTCCTCCTCTGTTCCGGCAGGCATCTGGCGTTCCTCGAATTATTCCAATACTATCTTCGCAGTTGAGAGCTTTGTGGACGAGATAGCCGCCGCTGGTGGGATTGACCCGTATCGCTTGCGCATGCAATTGCTCAGCAACAATCCTCGCTTGCAGGGAGTAGTACAGCTTGCGGCAAGTAAAGCTGGGTGGGGCACTTCCTTACCTGCAGGTTGGG
>DATMNR010000563.1:0-6870 GCA_035568795.1 Ktedonobacteraceae bacterium | reverse complement strand
CGCCTGTAACAGCAATCCTCAATTACAGCAACAAGAAAGCCTGAACAAGGTTGAACTCGATAACGCTCTTATTCATGCCCAGAGCATTGGTGTACCTACCTCTATGTTGCAGCCCATCATCATCCAGGAAAATCAACTGACGCAAACCAATGCCCCAATTGGCCTATTCAATGATCAACCAGTGAATGAATATTACTCCAACGTAGCACAACGTTATGCAACGCTAACGGTCGAGGTAAACGGGCTGGTTTCACAGACTACTCAACAGTTTGATTACAAAGCCAGTCAAGATCTTCAGACACTTGAGAATGCGCTAGCAGAACGACAAGCGCAGAATTTTGTCGAGGCAAAGACTTTTGCAAAGCAGCTTACAAACTATCAAACACAACTATCCAGAGCGCAATTTCCGAAAGATTATATTCAAATCAGCAATGATGCCAAAAGTTCTACGCAAGCGCTTCATCTGATGGGTCCTGCTTACGCCGCATTGACGTCACTACAAAAGGTTACCCAGCAGTTGCAGGCATCACACCTGGATGTTACAGCACTCAATCAAGAGCAGCAGGAAGACTTGCAGACCTTCCGCAAGGCTACTACACTTGCAGATTACTCGCAGTTGATCGACCAGGTAAATACGCAGTTGCAAGAAACAACTGTATTCTCAACACAGGCGATTCCATTCGTTGGTGCGGCTAAATTGAGAGAGTTCAGTGCACAGATTAATCTGCTCAAAAAATATGGCCAAAATGCTACTGCATTTCAACAGCGTCTCACTACTGATCAGGCATCACTTGCTAACGCAAAGAGTATCAGTGATTATTTAAAAGTTTCGGCACAAATCGACAGTGATACGAATTCGATCCAATTCCCGCTGGTGCAGGGTCAAGCTACATACTTGCTTAAACAGTTTCATCAAGAGGTCTCGATTTGGGGCAATTCACATCAATACCATGATGCATATGATGGCAATGCTTATAACCTGGATTACGAATATGACGTCCAGGGAATTGGTTCGGATGCTGACGCTGCTGTACAGTACTCACAAACAATCGACGATTACCAGTCGGCCATCGATTTAATTAACAATGACTTCTTACATTTAAGGGCGATGGAGGCCGATTACAGCGATAAAACTCCGTGGAATCGGCCACACGCCACCGATATTAACTTGATGAAACACTATAATGTCTATGGCTCTTCTTCTGGTCAAGTTCTTGTTGTCTCGCTGGTTGAGCAGACACTCCGCTACTATAATAATGGGAAGTTGGTCAGGTCATTCTTAATTGTCTCTGGACAATATTTGAGGCCCTCAGTTCCTGGATTCTGGAGCATTATTCTACGCCAGCATCCAACGCAATTCAAATCAACTGAGCCACCAGGTTCGGCTTTCTGGTATCCACCTACTCCTATTCAATATGCGATGGAGTACCATGCTGGTGGTTACTTCTTCCATGATAGCTGGTGGAGGGCAGACTACGGGCCGGGGATGAATTTCCCGCACAGTGATTCTAGTGGCACCACATCATTCAATGACAATGGAAGCCACGGCTGCATTAACATGAATCCTAATGATGTACAGTGGTTGTATTCACAAATTGGGTGGGGAACGCCGGTGATCCTGTACTGAGAATGTTTGACAGAGTAAATACGTTTCTGCTATAATCCAGAGGCACTCGTCCGACGAACTGTCGGCATTTTTTGTAGATCAGCCCGTGTGAAGGGGCAGATGATTCGGGGAGGAATAATACTTACATGCCCAATAATGCCGCTGCACAGAAGCGCATGCGCCAGGAACAAAAGCGCCGCTTGCACAATCGCAGCGTTAAATCACTTGTTAAAACACAAATAACCAAAGCTCGCCACGCTCTCGCAATAGATGAGAATGCTGAAGAAGCTATTCGCGCTGCTGTGAGCGAACTGGACCGCGCCGCCAAAAAGGGTGTTATTCATCGAAATAATGCTGCTCGCCGCAAATCGCGATTGATGAAGCAGCTCAACGCAAGATAGGTTCTCGCGACTAAGGCTCTGCTTCCTCTTTTTATCACGGGCTGAGCACGACGCGTATAGGAGATTGTAGGAGATGGCTGACAAGCAAGTCGTAACCAAGCCCGCCGGACGGGCGCTGCTACTAGCAGTTGATAGCGCCGAGTTACGTAAAGATATACCAGAGATTAAATCAGGCGATACAGTGCGCCTGCAAGTAAAAGTTGTTGAAGGGAACCGCGAACGCTTACAGCCGTTTGAAGGTGTGGTTATGCGCCTGCGAGGCGGCGGCGTAAACCGAAATTTTACAGTTCGCCGAACTACACATGGTGTTGGCGTCGAGCGCACATTCCTGATCAACTCCCCTCGTATCGAGAAGATCGAAGTCATTCGTCATGCTCGTGTACGTCGTAAGCAACTCTACTATTTGCGAGGCTTGACAGGTAAGGCTGCTCGTTTGAAAGAATTGCGCCCACTGACGAACAAGCAGATTGCCGCTAAGGAAGCTGCCAGGGCTGAGAAAGTTAAGGCCTCAACTGTAGTAAATGAAACTCCGATTACTAGCAGCAATGAGAGCACCAACGAATAGTAAACAATTACCAACCTTAGAAGAAGAAATAGCCCTGCTCAGTCAGGGCTATTCTTTTATTGCCGGCGTTGATGAGGCAGGGCGAGGCTCGCTGGCAGGCCCTGTTGTAGCTGCTGCTGTTATTTTACCTCTTGGAGACCTTTCCCCATTTCGCTTTGACCCCGATGAGTGCCTGGAATGCTTTGCTGGAGTGCGTGATTCGAAGCAGTTGACTGCAAAGGAGCGGGAACGGCTTTTCGAGGTTGTTATGCAGCATGCGCTGGCGGTTGGCGTTGGTATTGGCTCTGTCGAAATGATCGATGAGCGCAACATTTTGCAGGCTACGAAATATGCTATGCGCGATGCGATAGCCAAACTAACAACTCCACCACAGGCATTGCTACTTGACGCAATACATTTGCCTGATATTGAACTTCTACAGCGATCGATCATTAAGGGTGATGCGCTATGCCTTACTATAGCAGCGGCATCGATCATTGCGAAAGTGACCCGAGACCGCATGATGGTAGAACTGCATGCGCTCTTTCCAGCTTATGGATTTGCACAACACAAGGGTTATGGCACAGAAGAGCACCTGACTGCGCTACGGGAATATGGAGCAACCTCCCATCATCGAAGAAGCTTTGCACCTGTACGAGAACTATTTGGGCTTTTTCAGGAAGAAGAGCTGAACAGTTCTCGCATAGCGGCGAAGTCTAAGAGGTTGGGATAGTTTCTTTGAGGTCGCCGAAATCGTAGGGACATAATGGACCGACTTTGGCAACGTAGAACGACGTACCATCAGGGTAGTATGCAAACAGGAAGTGTTTAGCCCCGTTGCTCTGATTCGTACCCCACGCGAGACCATAGGTACCTTGAGGCAGAGGACTGAAAGTAAAATCACCATTGCTCTGAATTGACGCAGTTGGGGCTGTACTGAGTAATTGGAAGAACAGGCTATCAGACATATTATGGTTCAGGCCTTGTATGAGGGTAGCGATGGGTGTGAGAGATGGATTGTTCGGAATAGTACTACTGAAATGCCCTTTGACTGGCTGATTCGTTCTTAATGCACTGGTAGCTTGTTGTCCCTCCGGCGTGTCTCCGAATTGCGCCGATAGTTGTTGATATGTAGGAATGGCACTGGAGCATACGGCTCCTTTGAGTAGTTGCTTACCTTCTCCCAACAACGCTTTTGCGTAATCCCTGTGAACCTTATGTGCTTCTATAGAATTTACAAAGCGTGAAACCAGAATATGGAAGCTGCTGATTGCATCGGAATAGTTTTTGGCTACGAGCTGGCTCTCAGCCAGGTTGTAGTAGGCTGTAGCATCGACGGCATTTGCTTGTGACCGACAGGTGGCGACGCAATAAGGTAAAAGGAGCAGAGCATCGTAGTGGTTGGTTGCAGACGTATAATCATGCTGCTGTGAAGCCTGCTGCCCCCAGGCGAAATAGGCTGTAATTGCATCGGTTTGGGCGCGAGCGACACCTGTACTTGCTGAACCATAATAGGTTAGTACAATGTTATATTTTGTAAGTGCTTCTATGTAGTGCTGATGTGAAGTGAATTGCTCACCCCAGAAATTATAAACTCTGGTGATGTCCTCAGAGGTAGGAGCACCTTCACCTGACGACTGGTACTGATTGATGGCAGATTGCCACTGCTGCTGTGATTCCCAGGAGTGTGCCTGCAAATTATGAATGGCGGATTGTTGTGTAAGGCCAACCAGACAGAGTAATGAGAGCAGCGAGATAACCAGTATTGTGCTGATAAATTGGATCAAACGTGCCGGATTCGACTTTGTAGCCTTAGTCAAGATCATATGTACAACTGCTATGAGGAGAACTACAAGGGCAAGGATACCAGCTACTATAGCTACACGCATCGCTCCCGCTGCCCAATCGCTGCCTGTTAGTTGTAATACGATAAGTACAAGGGCGACCAGTACTATACTACCAATGAGCACCAGTACGGGCATTGGTTTGGTCACTGTCTTGTATATGGGTCGCTCGGGACTCGGCGAAGAAATATTTGATTGTTTCGTAAGGTGCCCACCACACTTGCCACAAAATGTAGCGTGATCGGGATTGGATGATCCGCATTGGATACAAATCATGATACGCCTCGATCTTTGATTGCATCAATTCCACCAGGGCGACGCAAGCGCCATTACATCTCACGTAAGACACCAGGACAGCGCAAGCGCCCCAACCACCCAACATCTACACCCCTGTCCCTACAGGATTCGGAATATGTATTCGGTGTGAATTGCTAGTATTATTATGGACGATTGGGGGTTAAGATTTTAACTTTGCGGGGTATCGGGTGACCGCGAGGGTCACCAATACATTTCATGCTGCGAGGTTGGGGGTGCTCATGGGGCTTCCCAGGTATGCTATACTCTGTCTGGACATGCGCACTACGCCGATTGAAATTCATTTTTCCAAAGGATTAAGAAGTACATGCCTGATTATGTTTGGGGTCGTAATCCTATTTTAGAAACATTGCGTTCGACCAGGCAGGTGCAGCGCATTTTAATTGCGGATGGTCAACGTGATGCGCCTGCTATAGCTGCTATTTTAAATGAGGCTGAACGACGGCAAATTCCTATTGAGACAGTGCCGCGAAAGCGATTAGAACAACTCAGCCAGGGGGCGGTTCATCAAGGCTGTTTGGCGGTGGTTGAACAGCGAAAGTATGCGACGATTGATCAAATTTTAGCGTTTGCGGAGGAGAAAAACGAAGATCCGTTTTTGTTGATACTAGATGCTATCCAGGATGTTAATAATCTTGGATCTCTTCTGCGTAGCGCGGAGGCGGTCGGTGTGCATGGCGTGTTTATTCCTGAACATCACGCGGCTGAAGTCAATGCTACAGTGGTTAAAACCTCGGCGGGGGCTAGCGAACACCTGTTGATAGCTAGAGAAACTAACCTGACACATGTAACTGATTTTCTTAAAAAGAAGAACATCTGGGTGATTGGGTTAGATAGTGAGACGAAAATAGAGTACGACAAGGCTGATCTTACTGGTCCACTGGCGCTTGTGGTAGGGAACGAGGGAAAGGGTATCAGCAGGTTAGTGCGAGAGCATTGTGATTTACTGATTAAACTTCCGATGCACGGCCACATCTCATCTTTGAATGCCGCTGTTGCTGGTAGCATTGCTCTTTATGAAGCCTTACGACAACGAAGCCATTAAAGTAGCACACAATGAAAAAAGGCACGAAAGATAGTACGTTACAAGTTTCAGCTCCCCAACGTTTGTATTGTTGAAACGATGTTGAAGCTAGAGCAGGACACCCGCAAGGGGTGTCCCTACATTTCTACGTTTTTGGGAGTTGTATAGTGTTAACAAGACTTTCAAGAGGTCTGATTTTAGCGGTTTGTTGTGGGTGCTTTTTTTGGGGAATTGCGAGTGTCGTGATGGGTGTTAATCCTACTAATGTGTATGGTGCACATGTTTACATGGGTCCGAATGCAACCCCCACTTCTACAGCATCGCCAACACTGTCGCCGACTTCTTCGCCAACACCGTCTCCTACACCGTCTCCAACTCCCTCTCCTACGCCATCACCAACGCCGTCGCCGAGTCCTTCGCCAACACCGTCTCCCACACCGTCTCCCACTCCCTCTCCGATACCATCTCCCACTCCATCACCTACGGCTACAATAGCTCCTACGCCAACGCCTACACAGGGAACCGGGGGCAATATTGGTGGCGGAGGCGGTACAAATGCTTTTGTGTTTGTATTAGGAGGCCTGGGTTTGATATTGATCGTGACGGGGATTATCTTGTTTGTGGTGTATTCGAAGCAAGGGTAGTGCCTGATTTATGATTTACAACTGGTAATCGTACTCGCTATTTTTTATCGAAAATACCGTACAGATAGCGCGCAAAATGCACGGTAATTTTTCGGCAAAAACATATGGGTATTAATAAATATAGAGAGATATCATGAAAGCCACGGAAGGCCGATGAATCGGCCCCTACAGTTACCCCGTTTAGTTTGTTAAAGCACATGGTTTGTTGGATAGATACTGTTTTTTGGTGATTGGTTATGGACTGAGTAGGTTTTTGCAGGATAAAACGGTTAGCCTTCGCGTTGGATAAGCGCGATTACGGGAATTTGACGCGTTGTTTTAGCTTGATGATCGGCGAAAAAGGGGTGCTGCTCTACTATGCTGGTCCACAGTTGTTGTCGCTCCTCACCTTGCGTGACAATGGCGGTAGCATCATAGGTCCTGGTCCCGACCTCAACGGTCACTTCGGGATGAGCCACAAGGTTATGATACCAGTCAGGATGCTTCGGTGCG
>DATMNR010000562.1:0-4687 GCA_035568795.1 Ktedonobacteraceae bacterium | reverse complement strand
GCCCTCTACGGCATGGAAGAAGCAGTGCTCAAAGCCTATGTCGGTGAGAACACAGCTCCAACCGCGTTACGGGGAGCACCTCAACTTATCCGCTATGCAGACGATTTTGTGGTGCTCCATGCGGAAGCGGCAGAGGTGATGAAGGCACAGCAGATCATCGCGACATGGTTAAAGGACATCGGACTGGAATTGAAGCCGAGCAAAACGCGGCTCTCGCATACGCTGATGGAATATCAGGGCAATCGAGGGTTTACCTTTCTGGGATTCACGATTCGACAATTCCCGGTAGGAAAAACGCATACAGGAACACATCATGGCAAGCCGCTCGGTTTCAAAACGATCATCACGCCAAGTAAAGAGGGAGTTCAACGCCATCTGCAAGCACTCAGAAGGATTCTACAGAAAAGTCAAGCGTTTCCCCAAGAGAAACTCATTGACCAACTCAACCCGGTCATCCATGGTTGGGCGCTGTATTATCGAACGGTGGTCTCCACGAAGCAATTTGCGAAGTGCGACCATCTCCTGCGAGGCATGCTCTGGCAGAAGATGACCCGAAAACACCCTGACAAAGGCGCAGGATGGGTAAAGGGGAAGTACTGGCGGACCATGGAAGGGAGAACCTGGACATATGCCACGCCGGTGGGACCAGAGCAACATGTCCTGAGACGACATGCGACGATACCCATTCAACGTCACATCAAGGTAAAAGGCAAGGCCAGCCCGTTCGACGGAAACCTCCTGTATTGGGCAAAACGCGTAAAAGATCACCCATGAACGAAGACGACGCTGGGAAAACTGTTACAGAAACAGCAAGGAAAATGCCAATGGTGTAAGCTTTACTTCCGGGAGGAAGATCACATAGAGATCGACCACATCACCCCGAAAAGTGAAGGAGGTGGTGAAGAACTCAGCAACAAGTGGGCGCTTCACCGTCATTGTCACGACCAAAGGCACGCGAAAGACGGGACGGAGCGTATCAATGACAACTGACCGCAGTATTGAGGAGCCGTGTGAGGTGACAAGTCTCACGCACGGTTTTGAAGCCGAGCGGAGAGGGCGACCTCTTCGCTTAGGCAGCGGCCTCAACATCCAATGCTTTCCAGACGAACATGCGGTTGAACTGGTGGAGAAGCACATAGCGCAACAGTGGAAGAAACGGCTTGACGAGAATGAGGAATGAAGCGGCGTGTTGTCTTCTGTACGAGTTGCCTAAGGACTTCATTGCCGCTAGATGGTTCTATATAGCGGATTGAACTCGTATAGCACGTGAGCATCTACGGCATGCCTGGGTCATATCTAGAGAAGGCGTATCTTTTGCTGTCTTCACTAAACCGATAAGGGCGCAGTCTTCGTAAGGATCACCTTGACCAAAAGGAGAGGCAAACGTGATTCTCATCTTCTGACCGAGATTTTTCCCAACAGAAGCATCTATTTGACCACCTGCATTGTGAAGAGCAGAGTCAATAGGACATGGTGGTTTTTGTAGTGGCGGCATCATTTCCACCCTTTCTCTACTACAGAGTGATCACTCAGAAGTGGCAGATCAGTATAGGAAAGATCATAGCGAAAGAACACAAGAAATACACCAGTAGGAATACCTACCCCTTAGGAAGGCCATGCGGTGGAACTGGTAGAGAAACAGATAGCACAGCAGTGGAGGATACGGCTTGACGATGAAGAGTAAGGGTTCAGCTGGGCTAGAAGTGCCAAGTAGGGAGTGATAGCTAGCTCAGCTGTACATACGAGCCAGCACTGGAGACTAACCAACTGACTCGCCATCGTAGTATATCCTCTCTTTATGAGAAGAAGATGAAGAATGAATGGCGCGATTGAGAACACCATTCATTCCTGTGCAATGAGAGCGGCAACGAGGTGAACGAAAACCATTCTCATTGCAGGGTCGAGTTAGACACAGGCAACGCAAACGAGAAGGCTCGACCCTCTGTAATATCACGAAATACCAGCTCAGTGGGTGACACTATTGTCTGCATTCCGATGTACATGTGGTGGAGCTGGTAATGCGCCACATAGCAAGACAACGAGAGCGACGGCTTGAAGAGGAAGTGTGATCGACTGGGCCAGGGTTGGATGGGGTAAGAGCCCAGTCGATAGGAGGCAGGAAAGTCAAAGACCCACCTGCGACAAGTATCTCACAGCTTTCTGAGTTTGTTCTGTGAAAAAACTGAGATGAACCTGAGAAGAGAAATTGCCAACCGATTGAAAAGAGGAGCTGGCCGACCGGCTCAATTTTGTGGATCCACAAAAACGGGATTTCAATCGAGCTGGCAACTTTCGCCAACGTGGCAAAAACCACTCATGCATTACGTAGTATAAAACATGAGTGGTTTTGCTGATAAGTTTATTGTTAGCTATTCATCCACAGGTTTCTCACTGTCATCTTCATTCTCATTGCCTTTACGCTGCTGGTGTTCGATGCTCCCACCTTTAGGGCACAGCACCGACCAGATGGCGACCATCAGTGCGAGAATCTGCACCAATAGCGTTAGTGTTAAAATTGTTGTCTCCATCTTAACTCCTCCTCTCTACTTTGCTAATTTTACCCCTTATATATAGGATTGGGGACGAGGTAGGAATCTATGGTGGAAACACAACGAATATGTTAAGGATTTTATAAATTGGCAAAATTTGCACATAACAAAAACACCTCGCCGCATGGTCGAGGTGTCCTGTCTCAATGGAGGAGTTATTTCCGTTAAGGGCTTCAGTGTAGCAAACTGCTGAGCAGGCGTCAATTACTCCCTCGTCGTATACCTCAAGTCAATCAGTTTGCGGCGAGCATCTTTCAGCAATTCACACGCCTCGGCCTCTCTTGCTGAATGAGCTCCGATGACAAGGGTTTGCATGAACGTTGCAATCATGTCATCCAACTGCCTGATAAACTCTTCGAGTGTTTCTCTTTCCATTGTTTGTCTCTCCTTTTCAGTTTCTCAATCTTTCTCTGCTTGTGGTGAGTGGAAGTCTGTGCAATTTGAGACACTCTTCCATTTGGTATACACTTTGACACCTCGCCGTGTGATGCTTTTGTAGCAAGAGTGGATAGGGCTATTGCTATCAACTCTTTTTGGCGAGCTTGGAGGAAAGGTATGAACTGTGCTTTTCAAACTCGCCCCCTTTGTAATATCACGCGATACCTACTCAGTATGTAACAATAGTGCAGGCCTGCCCCATTTTGAGCTCAATTTTGCAGATCCACAAGAAAGGCTTTCAATCGAGTTGGTAATTGTTACCAACGTGGTGAAAATAGCTTTACCAAATGACGACCATGGTAAGCCATTCCCTAAACAATAAACCGCACTACCTGACTGCTCAATCATGCCTGGGTAGTTCATTGCGCCCGATCTCAATCAGGGCACAATACGATGTGTCTATGAAAGCGGAGAGGCAGGATGCGTCAATTCATCAGTCCAGTTCACTTGTATTTCATTTATAATGAAAAATACAATTTATTATATATTTGATAAATATTGTATAGTTGTGTTATACTGCAAAGAGAAGAAAAGTGCAATGACAATGCGCTTACTTCCAACAGGAACAGCTTCGGCACTTCCCTGCTTCTGGGATCTCCAGTAATGCCACTCAACATCCCCTCTGTCGATTGACGAGGAGTCAGAGATACGACTACGGTGATCTGGCATTCCAGAGATCGTACGAAAAAACCTGACTTACCACACAAAGGAACACTATCTATGGTAACCGAAGTCAACACGGTAACAGAAGTAACCGAGTTAGCAGAAGCCAACAAGGCTCTCGCTAGTCGTTTCTATGAGGAGGGTTGGAACCAAGGCAATCTGGCCGTCTTTGATGAGCTCCTTGCCTCCAACCACGTTTTACACGATCCTGGCTTTCCCGAAGCGATACGAGGTCTAGAAGGATTTAAACAGTACTACGCGAGCTATGGCAGCGCTTTCCCAGGGAACCAGCTCACGGTTGAGGATTACATTGCCGAAGGCGACACCGTCGTGAGTCGTTGGACAGGGCGTGGGACACACGAAGGTGACCTGATGGGGATTGCACCGACTGGCAAGCAGGTGACGGTGACAGGCATTTCTATTCAGCGCATCGCGAACGGGAAGATTGTAGAAGAGTGGTCCAACTATGACATGTTGGGCATGTTACAACAGCTTGGTGTGGCCCCTATGCCAGGACAGGCGAGTTCGTAGGCTCTCTCTACCCCTTTGCCTCCCAGAGGCACGAGGAACTCAGCAGCAGTTTGCTACTGAGTTCTTTCTGGCCTTGTACGTATGGCCTTCTCTAGTCTACAAACTCAAGAAAGGAAATCGTGAGATGCTGGCGAGTGACTCTCGGCCGCAGATCGAGCAGTTAGAACGAATCATCTCCAGCAGGCAAAACTGATACTTGAACTGAGAAAGAGCATGCATATATGGATCAAGAAAACGAAGCATCACAACAAGCACTACTCAAGCAAAAATCCAAAATACTGCCGCTCCCACCGTGGCCAACTTCCAAACCTGGCCCAATGGTAACCGAACCACCGCCTGGGGGAAAACGTGTCCATTTGCGTACAGACCAAGTCGTTGAAATAGGCTACGATCAGGAACACGGTGTGCAAGCCGCTGGTCGCACCGAGGAGTAAGAAGGGACTCCACAGCAGAAGTAGCCCTAAGATCCTTGCAAAAATCACTCACAAAGCAATGTACTATTCCTC
>DATMNR010000561.1:0-8382 GCA_035568795.1 Ktedonobacteraceae bacterium | reverse complement strand
ATAATATAGGGCGTAGTGAAGGTACTATCAACAATACTAACTGCTCCTACTTCTTTTGCAGTAGAGCTAATGGCATCAAGGTCGATTACTTTGGCCAGTGGGTTGGAAAGCGTTTCTACATAAATAACATCTGGTTGCTCTGCTCTGACGATTTCAATCACATTAGGGCTGCATAGATCGTGTAGCACGACCGCGACCCCAACAGGAACAAAAATCGCGCGTAACATTCCAATTGTTGGGCCATAGAGGTCTTGCGCAGCCAATATTTTTGATCCAGGAGCAAGCCCAGATGCAAGTAATGCGGCGTGAATAGCAGCCATACCCGAACCAAAAACGACTGCACCAACACCGTTCTCGGCCTGTGCCAGGATTTTTTCAAGTGCCTGAGCATTTGGATTACCCTGGCGAGCATAGACGTATGCTGGTTCACCAGATGGAGAGATACCACTGAATGCCTGGTCCAGCATCTCTGCATTACGATGCAGATAGGTAGTGCTGGTAGAAATAGGTTCTACAGTAGGTTGTCCAGAGTTGCTTGAGGTGTGATTGAGTTTATTACTGTGTACAAGTAACGTGTCAAGCGCCCAGGATGAGAAATCATGTTCTTTCATACTGTTCCTCTCGTAGAGCTATACATGAGAGATCGACCCAGGTCTCCAATTGCCAAGGAAGCACAGGCATACATAAATGGGAGCCAGTAGGGAACGCCGAGTATATCGGGTTGAAGATATGAGAATGCTCCCGCAGCCACCAGGGTCATTTCCACAAGTGTACCGGTAATGGCTGTCAGAAGCGATAGTAATAAATTTTGCCAACCTCTTCCAGTCAGCAACCAGAAGTTGAAATAGATGAGACAGAGTAGTATTGTCTTAGCTAGAGAGCTGATGGGGCTTGCTGCTATCACATAAGCAAGTAGAAGCCAGGCTAGTTCAGCGATACTCGTTGTGAGTCGACGAGGATGACGAAAGTTATGGATAAGAGGGTCAATGAGAGGATGAGAATACCCTATAGCGACAACAGCAAATCCAAAGAGAAAAGGAACCCACCAGGCTACTCCCAAAAAAGCAGGTTTTGAATATTGCTCGACATAATTATATACGTGAAAGGCATCGAGTACCGTACCAAGTATTGCCCCCAGTAGAAATAACCAGAGCATTGGCCGCCAATGGTGTATATGCATGCAAAATACTTTCCTCGTTTGAATCTTACTTTGTATTATACATGCATTCTACGCAAGGAACACAGGCCGAATAGCTGATTTAATAGGAGTCAGTTATTGTGCCATGCTTTTTGAGTTTTACGAGATTTTGATAGCAGAAATGCCGGTATCTGTGCCGATGAAAATGCTGGTTCCGTATATGGTTGGGGATACAAAGCGATTCGCTGGCCCAACATTTAACGAGGCTACAAGCTGTCCACTGTTCATACTGAGAGCATGCATGACGCCATTTGAGAAACTATAAACCGTGTGACCTCCTACAACAGGCGAACCCACAATATCGCTTGAGGCTTGCCAGCCCTGGTGCATATGCCCACTGGTGTCAACAGAGATTTGGAGCAGACCATTGGTGCAGGGAACAAAGATTGTAGAGCCGACTGTGGCCGTACCACCAAATGAGCGACATACACTCTGCTCATCGATAGAGCCTCCTACACCCCCGAGATTGTTTGCGTTCAATATATATCCGTTGCCTGATTTGCCTGCTGAAAAGATGAAATTGCCTGGCAGCAGTGCCGGTCCCTGTGATCCCAAATCCTCGTCGTTCGCGTTTTCTTGTCCCCAGTTCGAAGGTGCAAAGGCATCTAGCAGTTGTAACGTGGGAGAGAGCTTCAAAACAGAATCGCTGTGATCCCATTGGCCACTGGTTATCGCACCGTTACCAACCGAAACGTAGAGATTTCCCAATGCATCAATACTTGGCCCTGGAGTAGCCCAGATTCCTCCTTCGCGTGGAGTTGGGACAGTAAAAACTAGCAGAGGTCCCTGGCCGTTTGTACGGGAAGCAACGACACGGCCAATATAATCGGAACAGTCGCCATCAAGGCCGCCATACGTAAAATAGACCATCCCATTTGCAAGGGCGAGTGCTGGACGCTGTTGGTGCGCTCGCGGGTCCATACCATCAGTATCGACCGAGCGGCGCACTTTGACTTGCCCGGTATTTACATCCAGCCCAATCAGGATGTGCGCAGGTCCACTGATCTCAGCGACAGCGAATACCAGACCAGTTGCGGGATCATAGACGGGTGTACCGGTAATGCCAAGAGGATCAATATTTCCGCAAGGGAGCGAGGAGAGTGGCACGGGAGTTCCGACATTAGTATGCCACTGAATACTGCCTGTATTGGGGTCGAGTGCGTAGAGAGAGTCTCCTTCTGTCGCGACGATAATACGGTTGCCGACAACCAACGGTTCCGCGTAAACTGACCCATCCAGTTGCGTGCTCCAGATTTTGCTCAAGCTGTGAGGATCAGGGGTATTTGGTATATAACCTGTACGCAGGTTATTGGCATGATAGGTAGTCCAATCGGTGCTACCTGGATTGGGTGTAATTGATATAGCTTTCGACTGTGGGGTTGCAGTCAACGCAAGAGGTGTAATGCTCGGTGACGTATCCCCGTTTGATGACGTAAGACCGCTACAGGCGGAGAGGAAGACCAGAAGCAGGCTCATACCTACCCATGTCACATTTTTACAAGTAAGTTTCGTACTAAACTTATTATTCTCTTTGCGAAATAAAGGGGAAAGGACGTAAGTTAGCGGAATGCTAAGCAGTGCTGAAATGACTACCAATGTTAATCCGATATTCATATTACTGTTCTCTTTATCTTTCAAAACTGTTGTACTTGAACAGAGTAGATACTACTAGTGTAAACACGTTCGTTGCATTTCCCTTTGTTGTATCTATCCAAAGGTACTTCACCAGCAATAAAGGCCGATTCCAGTTGCAAAACGCTCTTTGCATTCCCAAAATCGCTTTGAAGTATAGTAAATCTGGACATCTGAATTGAAAAGACCTTCACAAAGTCATAATCTCGCAACTAAGGTGTACACTGCCTATTCAGATATCTCAACGACTCCAGCAATTTCTCAACCGATGGTAATTCACCCTCACTCCTGGCTATCCATTGTTGATAAAGTGTATTGTAGCGATCCACCAGGACAATGCTGAGATTGAAACTATGAGTTGTAGCGTCCCAATGTGTATATTTAGAGATTATTTCACCTTTTGGATCAGCTAACAAAGGGTAGGGTAATTGTAATGCTTCGAGTGAATGCAAATTTGCGAATACTGTATCTGGAGAAATTGCCAACATAGAGCATTCTTCCTCCCTGAATGCAGAGTACTCTTTTGCAAAAGTGCGTAACAGGCCATGAGTTTCGCTTGAGACAGTACTGCGTGTAAAGAGTAAAATAAGATGCTGGCGTTGTTTATAATCCCAGGGGCTATGTGGCATGCCATCTGCGCCTGGTAGGGTGAAGGCAGGGATGATTTGTCCTGTTTCAATTAAAGGATTGATTGTGTTTGTCATCAGTTTCTAACATTCTAAAAGCTAAACGTGAACGACGTTTCTTCAACCAAGGTAATTGTACCTTATTCTGGAAGGCCCTCAGGCTAAAGTACGAAAGATATTGAATGAATTAACCAGAAATAACTATATACATACTGTGAACATTGCAATGTTTGCAATCAATCAGACCACGACGCATAATAAGGATAGCGACTATGTTGATGGCCGCTCAATTGAATAAAGCTGTTCGTGGAGGCGAAGTTAAGCATGAACGGGAAAATGAAGGCGGCCCTCAAAGCCGAGGCGGCGCCTGGAGCAACGATCGCTCTGGTTGATATTCCTCAAATTGGTCCTCGAGACGTGCTAGTGGAGGTAAAAGCGGCTTCCATATGTGGCACGGATTTGCATATCTATGAGTGGGATGCCTGGGCGCAGAATCGTGTGAGAACGCCACGCATTTTTGGTCATGAGTTTGCAGGTGAAGTTGTGGAGGTGGGAGAGGAGGTAAAAGAACTTGTCCCCGGTGATTTTGTTGCAGCGGAAACGCATATTACTTGTGGGCATTGTTATCAGTGTCAAACAGGGCAGGCGCACGTTTGCCGCAACGTACAGATTTTGGGTGTAGATCGGGATGGAGCATTTGCCCAATATATTGCCATCCCTGATAGTGTTGCATGGAAAACTGGCAAAGAAATCGATCATAGCGTTGCCTCTATTCAAGAGCCCTTTGGTAATGCGGTACACGCAACATTTGCGGGTGATATTACTGATAAGACTGTCGCTATCTTCGGATGTGGCCCAATTGGGTTATGGGCGATAGGATTATCCCGCATTTCGGGAGCTTCTACCATTTTTGCAATAGAACCCAACCAAAAACGTTTTGAGATGGCGACGAAGCTTGGTGCAGATTATGTGATGAATCCTCGCGAGATTGACCCTGTCCAAAAGATTCTCGATGTAACTGAAGGGTTAGGCGTAGACGTAGTGCTAGAGATGTCTGGTCATCCTTTTGCGATTCGTCAAAGTTTCAAGGTGCTACGCAACGGTGGCCGTGTCTCACTTCTTGGAATTCCTTCCAGCATGGTCGAACTGGACCTCGCTAACGATATCATCTTTAAAGGTGCAAACGTTCAGGGGATCTCGGGTCGGCTCATTTTCGATACATGGTACCGAACACGAAGAATCCTTGAGTCTGGCCAATTGGATTTAAAACAGGTGATTACGCATTCACTCCCGTTCGAACATTTGCATGAAGCTATGGAAATAATGAAATCTGGCGATTGCGGTAAAATAGTGCTGACTTTTTAATAGCGGGTATTGCAAAGGAGTATTGCATGGACAAGCTGCAAGAGTATCTCAAAAGCGAGTTAGATGTTCTTCGAGCACAGGGGATCTTTAATAGGCCACGTGTGTTGGAAACAGAACAAAGGGCTACGGTGACTATTGACGGCCATGAGGTAATCACTCTTTCCTCAAATAATTACCTGGGATTAACCGTTCATCCACGATTGCGAGAAGCTGCAATCAAAGCGATAGAGAAGTACGGTGTTGGATCTGGCTCGGTACGTACTATCGCGGGTACTATGACACTTCATAATGAACTAGAAGAGAAACTGGCACGTTTCAAACATACTGAAGCTTCACTGACTCTACAATCGGGTTATGCAACAAACCTTGGCGTTATCTCTGCTGTCATGCAGGATGACGATATGATCATCAGCGATGAGCTCAATCATGCCAGTATTATCGATGGTATTCGCCTGAGCAAATCTCCGCGCAAAATTTATCCACACAAGGATATTGAAGGTTTGCGCCTTGTACTTGAAGAGTCCAGAGGGGCTAACAAGGTAATGATTGTAACTGATGGTGTATTTAGTATGGACGGCGATATCGCTCCACTGCCCAAGATTGTCGATCTTGCTGAAGAGTTTGGAGCATTTGTGATGGTAGATGACGCCCATTCAAGTGGTGTTCTAGGCAAAAATGGACGTGGCAGTGTCAACCATTTTGGACTTGATGGCCGTGTAGCATTGCAAATTGGTACGCTTTCCAAGGGTATTGGCGCCTTAGGTGGCTATGTTGCTTGCAGCCAGGACATGCGGGACTTTTTATTACAACATGCTCGGCCTGTGCTTTTCAGTACCTCACACCCACCATCTGTAGTAGCCACGTGCATCGCAGCCCTGGAGATTTTGGAAGAAGATAGCAGCCTCGTTGAACGCCTCTGGGAGAATACAGCCTTCTTTAAGCATGGTTTGCAACAACTTGGATTCAATACAGGCAATAGCGAGACACCTATTACACCGGTAATAGTGGGCGAAGGTGCGCTAGCGATGCGATTCAGCAAACGTCTCTTCGAAGAAGGCGTTTTCGCGCAAGGAATTGTTTTTCCCACAGTTCCCATGGATAAGTGCCGCGTGCGTACGATCGTGTCTGCCATTCATACCTACGATGAACTGTCGAGAGCCTTAGGTATCTTTGAGCGTGTGGGAAAAGAGCTGAACATTATCTGAGTGCAGGCAATACCAGGTCTTCAATAACAACAGCAACGCCATCCTCGGCGTTGCTGAGCGTGACATAATCCGCAGCCAATTTCACTTCCTCATGCGCATTGCCCATTGCTACACCAAGTCCAGCTAGCTGAAGCATGCCAATATCGTTGTGGTTATCACCAAAGGCAACAATTTCTTCGGGTTTGATATGCAAGTCCTCTGCAATTACACTGAGCGCATTGCCCTTAGAGACTTCGGGGTGTAAAAGTTCTAGAATATCAAACGAAGATTGAGCAACATAGAGCTTTCCATCAAAGATGCGTTCGAGTTCTCGTCGTTTTTCGCGTAGTGTACTTTCGTCACCTATACCGGCTACTTTAATGCATGTTAGCGGATAAAGACTTGCAACATCTTCAACTTCTATCACTGGTGGAACGGGTGGACGATACCAGTTACGAGCACGGGGAGTATCTTTATCGACATAGACTTGATGCAGTCTATGATAAGCACGATGCAGGCCAAGAGTACGAAGTGTGGAAAGCGCGGGTAATATGAGATCGGGTGGAATAAGTTGTGCATGAAATATGGCGCTACTGTGTATATCTGCAATGATGGCTCCGTTTTCAATTATCTGGGGTACGCTGAGTGGCAGTTCTGCACAGACATTTTGTAATACGGACAGAGTCTGGCCAGTTGCAATTACGATGATCAAACCTGCGTCAACTGCCAGGCGCAAGGCTTTGTAGGTTCGTGAAGTTATGTGTTTGTATGGTTGTGAGGCCAGAAGTGTTCCATCGAGATCTATTGCCAGCAGGCGATACATGCATTACTCCTGTGTAGTTGAGCTTGTGAAAAAACCGCGCATTCAATCTAATACCCCAGTATATATGGCTTCTCGAGAGGTTTGCAAGATTGGAACTGAGGCTATACTCTCATGCCTGGTAACCTTGCCAAAAGCAGAAGCCCCCCTTATACTAGCAGGCATACCATTGAATCAGATTATTTTAAGTACTAAGGAGATTTGTCTAGCAATGAAAGAGAAGATTAAAGGTTGGTTAGCAGGATTGGCCTACCGGGTGATTGTTCTTTTTACATTTGGACAAATTTCTCCACTACTGGGTGTGGGAGCTATTATTGAGCGTGATGGCAAGATTTTGCTCATAGATCGATCTGATGGCTTAGGTTATACCGTCCCTGGAGGCATCGTGCGCCACAAGGAGACAGTGGAGAAGTGCGTTTTGCGTGAAGTGCGCGAAGAGACAGGCTACGAAATTAAGTTAACCGGCCTGGTTGGTGTTTATTCTAAGCTCGGACGAGATCCGCGTTTTAGGGCCATTGCAATCGCCTATAAAGGTTCAATTGTCAGTGGAACGCAGCACGGTTCTGGTGAAGGAGAACCGTGCTGGCACTCACCGGAAGAAGTTTTTGGGCAATTGGCTTTCGATTGTGAAGATATGCTCAAGGATTATTTAAGTGGACAACAGCGTCTTTCGTAAATGAGTCAACGACGATGCTTCCTGTTTGAACGTTTCTCAGTCTTACCCAGAGTATCTACTACCAGCTTGCCCCCAATGATCATAGATGCCACGATGATGCTAAGCGACAATCGATTCGCGACCCGATTCAAACTCTTTACTGCTTCATCGAGGTGATCGACCTCTAATCGCAGAGTGAGCTGGTCATTTGCCAGTTTATCAATGATCATATCCGTTCTGCGGGGTGTATTCTCAAAAAGGCGTTTCATATCAATCACCCATGCAAACATACGACCGGGTGATATCTGTCCAATGACTCGCTTCTCCATGACCTTCAACATATAGTCACGGATCAATTGTACAGGATTGAGCTCGGGAGATAAAACGCGTATTGTGCCATCAAGGTTTAACATTGCTTTACCAAGAAGCGTCATTGAGGTTGGCACAGGAGTGCTATGAGATTGCGCCAGCTTCGTAAGATCGAGCAAAGCAGTTCCTATAGCCATGCGGCCACCGCTCATATCATGATAACGACTAACAAGTGCTGAAACGTCTTGCGTGAAAGCCCGACGATCTACATCTTTGGGGATTTCAATCATTTCCAGATACGTGTCGGCCACACGTTCGCCCAGGCGCTCAGAGAAAGCCAGCAGAAGAAGTATGATCTTGTCTTTCTGATCGGCATCGAATCGCCCAATCATGCCAAAGTCCATCAAAGCAAGACGACCGTCGTCAGCAAGAAATATATTACCTGGATGGGGATCACAGTGGAAGACGCCATCAATGACCATTTGTTTAAGATAGGCAGAAAGTAATTCTTTAGCAATGGAACGCGCGTCCAACGAATCAAGCTCTCCGCGGCTCACTTCAGCAAGTTGTCTGCCATGGACAAAGCTAAGTGT
>DATMNR010000560.1:0-6197 GCA_035568795.1 Ktedonobacteraceae bacterium | reverse complement strand
GACGGCAAAGTTGCATGCCGTCCGCTTATACACCGAATGGTAGTTTATGACTGTGCGAATGGGGATGAGTAAGCTGCGACCGCAGCTTACTCATCCCCATTCGCACAGTCAATTATTACAATCTTACATTGAGCACAAGATGCAACCCAACCCACACAGCATAGCTTAATAATAGAAGCAATCCGGTTATACGATTCAGACGGCTCATACGAATGCATATTATCATGCCCACTGTCAGCACGACTACGAATGGCCCATCCAGCACTAGTAAGAGATGATCTTGCAAAAGCGCGCGCCATATCAACAATGGTAAGGCGATTCCAAGCGCTGCATTGATGCTATTGCTGCTAAAAATTTCCTCGACACACGCAGCCATCCGGCCAGTACGGACAAGAATAACTGCAACTACAGTATTCGGCAATGATGTTGCTACAGCCAGGACCAATAAACCCGCCAACACAGCAGGCATGTGCATATCTGCCGTTAATTGCTCTCCCGATTGCACCATTACTATCACCCCACCTAAAGCTATCACCAGAGCAAATAGAACCTCTGCGATTAAACGCTTAAGCGAGACAGATAAAGTTCTAGATGTAGACTCTTCTTGTTGAACTGTGGACCCAATATGAGGAGGGTGAGGCCTTCGGACAATATGAAGTACTAATGAGCCAAATATTGCTATTGTCAAAATAAGCGCGAGAATAACTGGTACGAGAGTCAAGGGTTGCCCATATAAAGGGACAGCAAACGATGTTCGTGGTAACAACCAGACCGCTACCAGGGTAGTCAGAGTAATCGCAAAGGCGTAGTAGGTAATAATGAGTACATCATGTTTCTCTTTGAGGCGCAAGTGGATTCCGTGTGAACCAGGAGCGGCCAGGGCAGAGATGCCAAGAATGATGGCAAGGTTATAAATATTGGAACCGATGATAATACCTAACCCAACATCTTGTTGACCATTAGCAATCGCTACAATTGAAGCGACATAGTTGGGAATGTTTGCACCAAGCGCACTGAGAATGCTCAGCATGCCAGCGGAAAGGTCCAATCTGTCGCAGAGGGCTTCCAACCTCCGCGTAAACCATGCCGCGGCGCTCAATACTATCAGAAGTGAAACCAGGAAGATAGCAAGCACTAAAAGAAAAGGAGAGGCGGGGGACAACACTGCACTCATCAAACTACCGTCTCTGGATATCCCTGCGTTTCAAGTAGGGGAAGGGAAGAGGCGTTGCTTGTGGAGGGCTGGCGAGATGGCGTCTCTGCTGGCTGCACGTCCACCAAGCCATAGCTATAGCCATCGCAGGATTGCAGCAACCGGCAATACCTGGCGTTGATCCCATCCACCGTGCCCACCCGAAACGACCCACTTGCCCGCACTGCCACTCTGCCCGTGTGTACCCCTCTGGTTTTGAGATGGCCGGGCACCTCTGCCCGCACCAGGTCGCCCGTCTGAAAGTCGCGCACCCGTTTCTGCCGCATGAGATAGCCACGAGGGAAGCCGGAGTTATCGACCAGCGTCCGCCCGTAGCGACCTCGCCCCTGTGCGCTCACGCGAAGTGTGCGCAGCGAACCTGCCTCCACCCCGGCCAATTCTCCCACACAGAGAGCATCCAGCGCATGCATTTTGACGACCCCAAAGCGCTCTCGGTTCCAGCGCGTCCGCCCGCCACTCCAGGTGCCGATTGGCAGGCCCAGGTGCCTCAAGGCTTTCACCAGCGCACGACGCGTCGTATTGACGGCCGCCGCATCCTGCAGCGGAAGCCTGGCCTGTGCGGCGATCTCGGGATGGCCGAACTCGGCCGCCGTCCGATCTCCTTTGGCCGCGTTGCAGGCATGACAGGCCAGCACCAGGTTGCTGACGGCCGAGGAGCCACCGCGACTGCGGGGCTGAATGTGGTCTAGTTCAAAAGGCCCATTGCTGCTAGCACAATAGGCGCAGCGGCGTTGCCACTTCTCGAGCAGGTAGCAGCGAACTTCCGAGCCTGCCAACGTCCCGCGTTGGTACTCGTAGCCACTGATGGAGGGGTTCTGCAACAGCTGCGTATCGAACTTGACATCCTCCACCTCGATACGCCGAAGAGGGGCAAGCCGTTGATAGTGCTGGCTCCAGTGCAACACGTTGTCCACGCGGGTCTGTAAAGAGGGAGGCGACCACCCGGGTGCTCGTCGACGGTTGAGGAAGCGAGTTGCGCGGTAGCGGAGATTGGCGGCTCTACGGCGGCGACGATAGCCTTTTCGTTGCAGCAACGACTGGTGAACCTGCTCGCCACGATGTTCCAGATGTGCCAGGTGCAGTGCATGATGGAATCGGCCTGCCTCCGTCACTTCCTCACGCACCAGGGAAATCCCGGTCGTCTTGGAACCAGGGTCCAGTTTGAGCACGACGGGTTGTAACTGGCTTGTGTCTGTAGAGCGATGTTTGAGCCTGATCGTAAAGGGCTCAAAGCGATGGATGACCGCCTGGTGGCGGGAGAGCAAGAGTCGCGCCCGCTTCTCTGAACAGGGCATGAGCGGGTGTTTGTGCCGGTCTAACACAAAGACCATAGTTGGCCATCCTTTCTTTCTGCCTCTTGCGAGGCCCCCGTAAGGGGCTGGTTACGTGCCAGGGTCGGGCAACCCAGGCACCCCCCTTGCCACTGTTTTCCCGGCTTGTGCGGCTGGGCGCACTGCTCACTACCCCGAACGAGCTGTTAACGCCCAACGGCAGAGCCGTAAACTGAGGGGGCATTCACGGGTGCCATGACCGGGAAAACGTTCGTCTCCTCATCCCACTGCCGATGCGGTCAGAGACGTAGGCTGGTCAACGACGGGCTTGCTTTCACAAGCCCCGGCGGTTCGCGCCTGGGGCCGTTGACTTGTAATATTGTCGTCCGCGCCACTCAATGCCTTTGCGTCGTAGCACGCGCCAGGCTGACTGGGCCAGGATACATTCGAATAAGGAAGCTGCCAATGGGTAAGCGAATGCGTAATACCAGGGTACCTTCAGTTCTTTGTCTATCGATATGTGGTATGAAAGTAGTGGCCCTAACTCAAGCAGCGTTGCTGCTCCAATCTCAGATGAAGTTATAACCTTTCCACGAACGAGCTTTTGTCTACTCACCCAGGCTAGCAGCGGCAGGAGAAAAGGCACGATTGCAACCAAGGGTAATCCGATTAGTTGTAATATCACAAAAGCAACACCTCCCCGACTACCCAAAAAGGCGTTCTTACGCCATCCCTGCCATGCCTCTCGCAGTCCGCGATACATTTGTACGTGTACCAGGTCACGCCCATCTTCAAGTTTGAGCCGGAATCCTTGCTGCTTTACCGTGTAAGCAAGATCGCGATCATCCAACAGCGTATTACGTAGTTCTGGACGAGCGTAACCACCCAGTATGTCATAAACAGTACGGCGAATCAGAATGAACTGTCCATTTGCAATAGCAATCGAACTCAGAGGATCATTAACCTTCTTGATGGGGTACATCATAGAGATACCAAGATAGGCCATAGGCATCATCACCTTTTCCCAGAAACCCGGCAGTTCCTGAGCCGTCCCCAGTGTGTACAAATCACTGCCAGTATTCAGCGCCGAAGTCAGAGCGCATTCTAGTGCATTAGGAGTATGCCAGGTATCTGCATCTGTGAATAACAACCATTCTCCATGAGATTCCTGTACGCCCGCATGAATCGCGTGTGGTTTACCTGCCCAGCCTTCGGGCAATTCGTCGCGCAAGCGCTGCACCCACAGGCGATTACTCTGGGGATGAGTTTGTATGATATTTTCAAGAATGTTAGGAGTATCATCTGTGGAACCATCATCGACAACGATGACTTCAAAGTTGGGATAACTCTGTTCCAGGAGTGACTCGACGCAGCGCCTTATATTGCGTTCCTCGTTGCGGGCAGGCACAATGATAGAGACAAGAGGATAGTTTGCAGCCTTTGCAGTCTGCTCAGAGTTTTCAAGCCTGGAAACAGACTTCTTGACGCGGTCCTTTTTAGCTGGTGTACTGCGCATCCACAGTACGAGATAAAACCCCACCACACTAATGACGTGTGACCATAGGAGAAAACGAGATAGGGCTTTTAAGATATTGTGTTTTTTCATTAAATTTACTCTTTGGACATGTTTTTCTCATTATACCAATAGAGTGTTGAGTCAACAAATTACTGCCAATACTAAGGAATAAAGTGTTCCTCTTAAAATCGCTATTCCACCCAAGGTGGCGCAAGCGTCTCCACGCAGTCCTAAACAACCCGCTTCTTCGCGACCTGAAAAGCTTGTAAGGTTATTTACTTCTTTTTAGCTGAAAAATTGTGTATACTTTTCTTGGGGGAAACAGATCTTCATTTTAAGCTATCCGCGTATGATTGAGCTTTGTGGCTTGTTCATGCCAAAATGCCTATCTTTAAGGATAGGTAAGTCTGTTTTATTGCCCAAAGGAGGGATTATTTGATGAGCAGCAACCGACGTAGTATGCGCCTATTGTCTCGCATCGGTATCGCGGTAATAATTGCTATTGGGATGATGGTGCCGCTTGCAGCTTCGGCGCAGACCAATGTGAGTAATGCCAAACTCAAGAATTTCCAACATGTGTTCATTATCATGATGGAGAACACCGGCTACAATACTTTGATCGGCAATTCAAATGCACCCTGGATAAACATGGCGGCAAAAACCTATGGGTTGGCGACTAACTATTATGGCGTTACCCACCCCAGTCAACCCAATTACATCGCGGCAACCTCCGGCTCGACCAATGGTGTTGCCGATGACAATGATACAACCATAAATGTGCCAAACATCGTGGATCAGATCGAGGGAAGTGGTAGGACTTGGAAGGCGTACATGCAGTCGTACTCGCTGTGTACCACACAGCTGGATCATGCTTGTGGAAATCAGCTTTACGAGCGCAAGCATAATCCATTTGTCTCGTACCAGGATATCCAGAGTAATCCTGCACGTATGGCTAACATCGTGGACTTTAGTCAGTTCTCAACTGACCTGGCGAAAAATAACGTGGCTGATTATACCTGGATCAGCCCTGACCAGTGTCATGATATGCATGGGCGTGCTGCAACTCCGGCCGATCCATGCGACTTCTCTCAAGTGCAGCCACTGATCGCTACAGGGGATACCTTCCTGAAAAACACAGTTGGCGCGATCATGAACTCCCAGGCCTTTAACGGCAACTCAGTCATCTTCATAACCTGGGATGAGAGCGATTTCCCGTTTAGTGACGTCACTGGCTGTTGTGATGCAGTGCCGGGCGGTGGGCATGTGGTTATGATTACGATCTCACATTCTTCACATAGTCCGCGCACCTCGAACGTCGCTTATAATCACTATTCGATGCTTTCTACCATAGAGGGTGGTTGGAGTCTAGGATGCCTTGGGTTCACCTGTGATACTGCCAACGTCCCTACGATGAGCGATCTTGTCGGCCCGCAGGGGTAAATGGTCTAAGAAAACAGGCGACCTGGCTGTCGGTTTCCCCCAAATATTGACAAGAAGCGGTTGTGTGGCGACGCCACACAACCGCTTCTTGTCAATGGAGATGAGTAGTTATTTGCGTGTGGGAAAGGAGACAAAGATGGACTTGGTTTCGCTGAACTCTTCTACGGCCCCGGCTCCTAGCTCCCTGTGACCATTACCGCTGGCCCTCATGCCGCCGAAAGGCATGTGGATTTCAGCGCCTGTAGTAGGGGCATTGAAGTAGACCAGGCCCGATTGGATGTCACGAATGGCCCGAAAGGTCAAGCGAACGCTTTCTGTGAAAAGGGCAGTTGAAAGGCCATACTCGGTTGAGTTCGCAACGTTGATTGCTTCTTCATATGTCGCAACAGGCACAATAGAGACAAATGGTCCAAATATCTCTTCTGTGGCGATGCGCATTGATGGACCAACATCGGTAAAAATGGTAGGTTTGTAATATGCGCCCTCGCTAAAGCCATCACCTGTTAGCGGCGAACCTCCCAGGATGAGCTTTGCCCCTTCCATTTTGCCAATTTCGGTATATTCGTGTACTACTTTGACACGTCCGGTGTTGACAAGCGGCCCCATATCAATCTGGGGATTTAAGCCGTCACCTACACGCAATTTCTCGGCTGCCGCAACGAGGCGATCGGTGAACGCCTGCTGCACTGATTTTTGCACAATCACACGGCTTGTGGCTGTGCAACGCTGTCCTGTAGTGCCAAATGCGCCCGAGGTC
>DATMNR010000559.1:0-9373 GCA_035568795.1 Ktedonobacteraceae bacterium | reverse complement strand
TGCCGATGAATGTGGGGGAGCTGTCGTGCGTATTACACCTGATGGAAGAAGTACTCCTATCACAGGATTTGGAAAACCTGATGATGTTGCTCTCGATCACCACGGTAACCTGCTTCTTATCGATCTGCTTCCTTCGATTCATGCCCTTATTCGAATTCGCCAATCCACGGGCAAACACGAAATACTGGCTAGCAAGGGCTTCATAGAGCCTCAAGGCCTTGTAGTCGATGGAAATGATAATATCTATGTATCAGATGATTACGCTAATAAAATTGTGGAGTTCAAACCTCTATGAGTAAGCTTACTTCTATGGCTGACGCAATTGCGCAGTATGTTCGCGATGGTTCATCGGTTGCTATCGGATTAGCGCTTGAACCGTTTATCCCTTTTGCAGCAAGCCACGAAATTATTCGCCAGCAGAGGCGTAATCTCACGTTGATAGGGCCAATCTCGGATATTCTCTTCGATCAGTTGATTGGAGCGGGTTGTGTTGACAAGATCAAAGCTGCCTGGGTGGGCAATGTTAGTGAAGGGTTAGCCCACTGCTACCGGCGGGCCATCGAACAGTCAATACCTCATTCACTCGTGACCGAGGAATACAGCAATTTCACCATTGGCCTTGCTTTACTGGCTGGGAGCCTGGGAGTACCTTATATTCCAACACGCTCGTTGTTGGGCAGCGATCTTCCGCGACAGAACCCGGCATTGTACCAGCAACGATCCCCGCTGGATGCCTTACCTTTGCTGCTCGTGCCTGCTTTGCAGCCTGATGTGACAATTATCTACGTACAACGCTGCGACATAGATGGCAATGCTCATCTTTGGGGTAGCCTCGGAGTATGTGAAGAAGCTATGCTCGCAGCTCGTAACGTCATCCTGGTTGCTGAAGAGATCGTTTCTCGTGAGATTATTTTGAGCGATCCAAATCGCGTTGTGGGTCCGTCATTCAAAGTGCGAGCTGTTGTTCATGAACCGTGGGGAGCACATCCGTCTGCTGTATCGGGTTATTACAACCGCGATCACGAGTTTTACCATGAGTATCATACAGCAACACGCACAACCGAGGGCTTTAAGCAATGGCTGGATGAGTGGGTGATAAACGTGCCGAATCGGGTTGCGTACGTGCAGAAACTAGGCGAAGAACGCCTGCTAAATCTGGGTGTGAAGAAGCATCTTTATGCTGCTCCTGTCGACTATGGCTATTAAGGAGAAAAAGTGTTTCATGGAGTATACACCAAGAGAATTGATGGTAGTATGCGCATCAAGACAAATACATGATGGTGAACATGTTTTTGTCGGCATGCGTCTCCCTTTGATTGCATTCGCATTAGCAAAACAGACCCACGCTTCCAATTGCATTGGACTTTTTGAAGGTGGTATTCTACGCGATGTCCCTTCTACAGAGTTGCTCTATACAATGGGTGACGCCCCCAATATCGCCGGCTCGTTATGGACGACGAGCACTTTGAATGTTATGGGTCTACTGGCAGTCGGCGAGGCACACGTAGGCTTCATTGGAGGGGCAGAAGTCGATCGTTACGGCAATCTTAACACATCCCTTATAGGTGACTGGAAACATCCCTCTGTGCGTTTGCCTGGCAGCGGCGGTGCAGCCGATATCGCCTCATTTTCGCAGAGACTTGCTATCATCATGCAACATGACCGCCACAGGTTACGAGAACGTGTAGACTTTGTAACAAGTCCTGGTTATGGCTATCCCAGTGAAGAAGGACCCGCTGGCGTTTCATGGCGCGAACGAGTGGGATTACCGCGTGGCGGCCCCTCCGCCTTGATCACAACATTAGGATTCTTTACCTTCGATCCTGAAAACGGAGAAGCATTGCTTCAATCCTATCATCCAGGTACTACCGTCGAGGAAGTACAGGAGCAAACTGGCTGGGAGTTGAGACTGGCGCAAGATTGCCTGGAAACCATTCCTCCAAGCGAGGAAGAATTAAAAGTTATCAGGGAGTATGATCCATATGGGGTGTGGACAAGCTGAACCGTTACGTTTCGTTGTAAGCCCTCAACAAATCTTCTTGTGAGACATTTGTGCCTGGAAAACTGTGGTAAAACAAGCCCTTGACAGACACTACCTAACTCTTTATAATATCTAAAAGAACAAAAGTTCTAATTACTTTTTATCTACCTTTCGCTGTTTAAACCCGATTTTGGGGGAATATTAATGCGGATTAACTTTTTAATGCGGACATCGTCAAACGTATCGAGAGGGCCGATTTATCGGTCCCTACGAATGTCTTGTTAGAAAGCATAAATTAGCTAGGAGTCAACCGCCTGTGCCATCTCTCCTGGTAATACTTCTCACTATCTCACTGGTAGTTGTAGTCGCTGGTCTACTTCTTTCTTACAAACCCCATGTGCGAAGCCAGCACATAGGGCCTACTACTCGCATGGGCCAAAGCGTTGTAGTAGTAGAGTCCTTACCGCCTCCAACTCGCTCTGCGGTACAATCGAAACAGCTCATTGTGCGCCATGCACCGATAGAAATAGAGAGATATGCTAGAGCTTCGGTTGCAATGCCTATTACGATCGATCGCGGTTTTGAACAAATCCAAATAGATAGACCTGTACCCTGGATGCGCTTCATTATTGGCTTAATCGCTATTTTTCTTTTCGGTCTCTACACCTTAAATTTCTTGTTTCCTCATCATACAAATTGGAACTTAATAATGTTTTACGGAAGTTCTCCTTCGACAGTCCAGTCCAGCCAAAATCTTCCACAATTCAACGCAACAAAGAGCCTAGTACGCCTGAGCCAACTCGATCCAACTCAGTATGCATCGAAGCAGGAATTTACAACCTGGGCATATTCAGCATGCTCTACTACTGCTTTGACGGAGGTCTTGAATGCATATAGGCACCATTTTCGTGTAACCGATGTTTTGAAAGTAGAAACCAGCATAGGTGAAATTACTCCGCAACTCGGCTTGTTGAATGAAGTGGGAATCCAACAGACCGCCGCACAGCTTGGCTTCAAAACCACCTGGGGGCATAATCTTTCTCTCGATCAAATTATCAATATTGCCAATCTGGGGCGACCTGTGATTGTAAGCTTCCCGCCTGATAGATATGCTGGAGGACATTTACTGGTTGTAACTGGCGGAAATAGCAGTATTGTCAAACTGGCCGACTCGTCTCTTTGGAATCGCCAATCACTTTCGCGAGCACAATTTCTACAATGGTGGGAAGGCTTTTACGCTATTGTGACACCAAAGTAATACTTGTCACATCCTCCAATGCATAGATCTTCCAGGTCTTGATCTCCTCGTGCCCACATGGGTCGTCTTCCTTCAGAACCAAAGCAATCTGATCATCGTTCTTCCCCAAATGTAGAGCAAATATTTATCTCATCTTGAGGTATTCTTGAAGTTTGGGCTGTAGACTTCATTCTTGTAAGAGATCGAAGATCAAAGAACAACTTCCCCCTTCGCCTCTACGCAAAAAATGTTTAAGGAGAAACAAATGACCTGGATAACCCAATCACGCCAGAGGTCTGTATGGTTACTGTTACTCATCGCGCTTGTGCTTTCACTCTCATTAGGGGCCTGCAGCCAACACGTGAACGCCAGCGACACTAACGCTTCAAATAGCAACACTTTTTCCCAGCAACAACAATACCAGCCCAATCAACCAACTCACTCTAGTAATACCAATTCCAATACCAATCTCCAGAGCACCGATCAACAAGTACAAAGTATTCTTGGCCAACTTGATGGTGCGCGCAATGATGTTAACAGTAGCAATGCAGCTTCTTCTCAGGATAACGGGCAACAGCCTTGAATGATTCGAACCCAATACTTCTCGGGTTTCGGGTTGAACATGTAGTTTCGTATTCGTAATGGAGGAAATAGTATATGAGCCTTTTAACACATCTACGACATAACCCACACCGTTTTGTCATATTCACCATTCTGAGTATTGTGGCACTTGTCATACTCGCTCCATCCACAGCCTTCGCGGCATCTAATTCTACACATACATGCGCCCCAACCGATACACAATGCTTCATCACCGCGGGTGACCAGTTTATTGCTTTACGCCAAACCGCTCTGACAACTTTGAGCGGCAAGGTTACAGCACGTGAGAATCAGCATTTGATTTCTAGCGACCAGTCTACTGTTCTACGGTCTGATATAAGTACCAACCAGAGTGGTCTTGCCGCGCTGAAGTCTAAGCTCGATGCTGAGACCAATCCGCAGGGAGCACGCCAGGACGTAGTTAACATCTTCTTCCAGTTCCGCATTTTTGCGGTCGTGCTACCACGTGACTATCGACGTCTCTACCTCGACATCGCTGTGAATGTCGATATCAAATTGAGAAGCCTCGGCCCTAAAGTTCAGGACGCCATCAGCAAAGCGCCTGCCGGCGATCAAGCACAGCTGAACACGCTCTTCAGCGATTATAAAAATCAGCTTTCCACGGCAGAATCCCAATTCGACGTGGCACAGGCGGCTTTCCCGTCCTTAACACCTGCGAATTTCAATTACAATCGTTCCACCTATCAGACAACTCTGAGCAATCTGGATGCAGCAGAACATGCAATCCATACTGCTCTCAAGCAGGCGGGTAACGATCTGCATCAAATAGCGCAAATTCTCAAGGCTAAATAGAGCTGCTCTCGATCTCGTTCGCAAGGCCATGTGCCAGGCGGTGCTACCGCGTCCCAAGAACGTGCGCTAAGCCTGCATTTCACCATCCTTTTTATTCAGACCCCGCGTGAATGACGGGGTCTGAATAAAAAGGTACAGGGACATCCTTGACTTCCGCTTTTCGTGCCCTGTGGGAGAATAGGTATAGAGCACCTTGACAACCAAATCGCGTTTCGGCGGGTTCTCTGGCAGAGGGTCAGGGGTAAAAACACGACCGTGTTAGCCAAGAAACGGTGAAAGAGCCAGCGTAAGATCTCGCAAGAGAGCGCATTCTCGCCTAACGGCCTGATGGTGTCTTTCAATGGGTGAACCCTCGTTTCTACTGTACCGTGGGGCACACGGGAACAGGTACTAGGCAACTAGTGCGAACGCCTGGGGAGAGATGACCTCTACGGCTGCACCTACAAGGGTACAGTGGCAAGCCGCCTCGCTGAACCAGGAACCCCCTGGATGTATTCAGGGGAGTGTCAGTACTCCATGGTTCCGATCATCGGTCAAAATTTCAAAAGCAGCCCGTCTGTTGGTGACCAGTATTTCTTCTTTGCCAGTTCGCTTATCTTTTAGTATCAGTTGGCAAGAAGCAATCTTGGTATTGAGACAGTACTTGTTTCCGCCCGGTGGATTGTAGTAATTCAAACCCACAAATGCTTCTGGCGGGGCCGAAATCGATCCCTCTAGACCAATTCCCTTTGTTTCTGATTTGAAGTTCCAGGAGAAGTACTCAAAAGAACCTTTTGCTCGCAGCGACTGAAAGAGCGAGTTAAGTGCGAATTCTTTCCCGTCGTGCCGTAGAACCACCAGCGTCATGTAAGGCGTCCAGAGCGGTCCGATTTTCAGCCGCGCAGTAGCGACTTCTAAAAAACTCTGCGGATGTGAATCGAAACCCGCCACCTGGCCCCAGGCATACAAATCGGTATGTTTCGAGCCCCAGTTGTGATTTTGACTCCCAACCCAATCCACAACCTCGACTGTTTCACCATTCACTGTAAGCGACCCTTTAAAAGTTGCCATTGGAGCGCTTACCAAACTTTTAGCGGCCGGAAGTTTAGTCTTATAGAGATTAAAGGGCAAAAGTAGTAGAGGCTTTGCATTCCCATCAAAAGTGAGATCCCAGGCAAGCGAGCGGTCTTTAGCGATTACCACTCCGTGTAGTTCACCTGGCTTGAGTTGTGCTCTATCGATCTCTACGAAAAATGTAGTTGAACTGAACGTGCATTGTCTGAAAGATATTTCTTGTTTTACCGCGATGTGGTTGTTCGTTTCTTCGTTGAAGTAAATTGCCCAGAGTTCGCCCAACGCGTCCTGAGGGCGGTTTTTAGGACTAAAGATGGTGTAGCGAATCCAAAATGCCTGGGGACGAGTGGGGTGGTTAGCGCGCAGAAAAAAGCTTTCGTAATGACCTGTTGCTTGATTGTGATAACGTGTATCATTTACTTGCTGTACAAAAGCGTCCAAATTCTTGCATAGGCCTCCTGCTGGTGCTAAAAGTATAGCTTAACACAAGCAATTATACGCTTATAGAAGCCACATATCAATTCATGGGCTATCACCATTACAGCCCAAGAATCTGAGGAAAAGGAAACGATCTTAGTTGTTCAAAAATTGCTCGATCCTATGACGAATGCCTGCCGGGGTCAAGCCAAGCTCCTCATCGTGTTGTTCAGGAAGACCATAGTGTGACAGCACTTTGTGCGGTACGCCTATAGCCTCCACTCGTACCGGTACCTGCTTCATTGCCTTGCATACATCAGGCACAAGCACGCCTTCATAGTAGGGTTCAACGACGACGATATTGCTGCTCAGGCTCGTGGCACGTAGCGTCTCAGCATCAAATGGCACAACCGTGGTGCAGTACAATACAGTTACATCCATTTCTTCAACTGCCGGTAGAACAGCAGCCAGCATTGGTCCCACAGCAATCACAGTTGCCTGTTTTCCGCGTTTCACAATCAGCATCTCTCCAAAACGCACGGGATACTCAACAGGATTACTTTTGGCCGATAAGCGGTAATAGGTTGGTGAGCCATTCGCGTATGATTCGCGGAAAAGGCTGTCAAATTCGCTTGCTGTACCAGGAACGACGATCTGCATACCTGGCAGGCTATACAGAATCTGGACATCTCCTGGTCCATGATGTGTCATGCCCTCAACACTATAGTCGTAGGAAGCCCCACTACTGATGAAATTACCGCCCAGTTGCTGAAAACAAAAATCGTCCTTAAGTTGCTCGAAAGGGCGCTCCACAAGAAATGGTGCAAAGGAATGAACTGCCGGAATGAAACCCTCCAGCGCCAGCCCCGCTGCCGTGCTGACCACTGTTTGTTCAAGTATGCCCAGGTTCAGGATACGCTCCGAAAACAGTGCATTATCTTGATCGAAAAGACTATAGCTTATGTCTGCAAGCAACACGACCAGTCGCTCGTCGATTACCATGAGTTCTTCAAGTGTCGTAACCATTTGTTGACGCATATTCATTGTAGCTCTACTCTCCTCGAACCGGCCGGGTGACCGCAAGCTCATTGATTCCAACATATTGCACTATCAGCACATCTAGCGAAGAAAGACGAATCAGCCACCACTGTCATTCTGAGCGTCAGCGAAGAATCTCGTTGCCCAACGCGTGAGATTCTTCGCTGACGCTCAGAATGACAGGCACGTGCTTTCCATTCCATCTGCTTTCTCGTCAATCTTTGCAGTACTCCTGGACGAATATATTGGAATCAATGCCACAAGGATCGTCCCTACTTTTCATTTGAACAGAGACAGTCCATTATCCTGTCTCTGCGACAACTGCTGTTGGACGCGTGCTATCTCTATATGAAAGCGACTCATAGATCTGTTCGTGGGCATGACCGTTGATTGTCGTTGAAACCCAACCAAAAGCTGCGAACTTGGCTGCTAGATCACCTAGTTCTAGCGAGCTTGAATGGTTGTTGATAGCGATACAGGTCAGGTTAGAGAGTTGCAGGTTACCTGCCAGCAGAACTGCTTCCCAGATACTACCCTCGTTACACTCTCCATCGCCGATGAGCACAAAAACTCTGCGATCGCTCTTCTTCAAACGCAGTGCAATCGCCATACCGAGGGCCATCGGAAGGCCATGCCCTAGTGAGCCTGTTGAAGCCTCTACTCCTGGCACCAGGTTACGGTCGGGATGCGCTCCTAAAATGCTATCGTATTGCATAAATGTCTTGAGTGTTGAGGTTGGAAAGAAGCCTTTATCCGCGAGAATTGCGTAATAAGAGACGCAGCCATGCCCCTTGCTGAGCACGAAGCGGTCTCTGTTTTCCCACCTGGGATTTTTGGGATCAAGACATAGGATACGATCATAGAGTACCCATAATACGTCCAATGTAGAAAGGGAGCTTGAACCGTGTTTTTCATCACCTGTGGCTAGGGACATGAGACGCTTAATGCGAGTGATATCAGTTGACGTCATTATTTATTTACCTCAATTGGTGCGAATCGCACGTTGATCGGATAGTTTCCAATATAACAAGATTACTCTACCGGAGAAAACAAAACAATGCCCCAAGGTTCAGTAGTGAGCCTGTACCACAGAACAGGAGGAATAAAAAAGGGGGAACCTCAAGATTGCACCAAAGGGGGGTGATTTGAGGCTACCCATCTGGCATGATAGTAGTCAATGCTACATAGGCGTCTCCATCAAACAAACCTCGATGCGAGTCAGGTATGAGAATAGGCTGCATATAAAACCTCACGTTCGAAGAGACCATAGCCACTCTCGATCAACTCTTTCAGGCGCGCAGTAAAGCGTGCTGCTGGGGCACCATCGATCAGATCATGGTCGAAGCTTAGTGTAATACACAGGTATTCGCGAATGGCTATCTGCCCGTCGACAACGCCCGGCTTCTCAGCTATGCCTCCCAGAGTGAGATCAAGGGTATGCTCAGTGATAGGGATGCCCCAACCGGCACCTTTCCCAAACATGCCAACCGCCGATACGCACACCGTCCCGCCGTATTTCTTCTGTACCTGGGGATACCTGCCAAGCATCCACCAGAAGATTGGCCAGATGAATCTGAAGACCGCCAGTGGTATGAATCGGAAGTCCCTGAAACCCTCCCAGGCTTTCTCCACTGCTTCTACTTGAGCAACCCTGATCTCGTGATGAATCTCTCGGAAGGATTTCTTGTTGGCGGCTCTGATAATGTAGATGATGGGTTGTTTCTGGCCAGCCAGGTCACGCTCAATCAGGGTCGACACGTCTACCTCATCAAATAGGAGGAGGTGCTTCCTACCTTTGCGACAGGCATGCATCGATTTGTTCTCATCCACTGCTCGGGCCAGACAGGTGATAATGAATGCCGTGAACGACAGTGTCTCTCCCGTGTTCGCTTTGTGTTCCCGTAAGAACTCGCGAGCTTTCGTTATATCGACTTCGATCAAGCCACGGATCATTGATCTGGATTGGGCTGAATGAAGTGTGATCGCCAGTACGCGCCGGAGTTTTGTATAGGGGGCTATCTTGTATGTATCATGTTGCTTGCTCATCCTTGCCTGACCTCCACCCTTCTCGTCTCCCCAGGTGCATGTTTCCCTGTGCTAGGTATCGCTTTTTCTTATTCTTTATCCTCTGGTGCAAACCTTTCTAGTACGGAATGTAACGCATGGACATCACGAACGCTTCACAAATCTGGCCTTCATTCTCACGAGACAATCACAGACGGTTGTGCTGCATT
>DATMNR010000558.1:0-14373 GCA_035568795.1 Ktedonobacteraceae bacterium | reverse complement strand
AGTGATGGGCGCTCTTTGACCAGAGAGACCACGCCGTTGACGCTTTCGCTAATCTTGAAGCCGGATGGTAGTTCCGTAACCGGTTCACCTTGATTTTTGTCAGCACGACCAAAGTAATAACGTGGCTTGCCGGTGCTGGTCTGGCCTAGATACAATGTGTAAGACACGCCTTTTCGATTGGTGTAGGTGATCGGCATAGTGGCTTTCCTGAGTTGCCTTGGTGTAATATGTTCTTTTTTATCTGTTCTGTTTGGACATGATATCCTCTTCTCGCTCACATTGTCAACTTTGGGGTGTTTCATAACACTGCTCCTAATGAACCTTAAAATACATCGACCTCATTGATTTCAATGTATTCGTTCGTGAATCTTACAAAGGGTTGCCAGCAGGCTTCAATGCTGAGCAGGATGGCACGAGTTGTCTGATGAGCTAATCGAGCAATCCGTTAGGGTTGATGACTTCGGAAGATTCAAGGGAGTGATACAATGCTAATTGGCCGAGGTACTTTTTATAGAGAGCAACCCCTCGCATGTATAATGTGAATTCTCGCGAATGAAAGAAGGATAGAAATCGCTATGGCCCAGGAGGAAAATGTTCGCTCCATTCTCACATCTGAAGACGTGTCTAATTTGCCGATACACGGACGGGTTGGGTTGGTTATCGAGGCACGAGATGTCGATACCGCAATCAGCAAAATTCGCCAGGCGGAACAAGCAGGTGTTCAACAAGTCTGGATGACGCAATCGGTGGGTATGTTGGATACCCTGACGCTCTTTGCTGCGGCAGCAGCGCACACAACGCGGGTTCGATTTGGTACCGCAATCGTGCCGATCTATCCACGTCATCCTCTCGTGATGGCGCAGCAAGCAGTTACTGTTGATGCTCTTGCTCCAGGACGATTGCGACTAGGTGTTGGAACCAGTCATCGCCACGTGATGGAAAACATGTATGGTCTCTCGATGCCGTCCCCACTGGCGTACCTACGTGAATATGTCGAGGTGATGCGTCAGGTGTTATGGGAGGGACGAGTTGATCATCAGGGGACATTCTTCAAGGTGGTGACATCTTTCCCGCGCACGGCGCAGATTCCTCTCCTCGTTTCAGCACTGGGCGAGAAAGCATTTCGCCTGGCCGGGGAAATTGCCGATGGCGCGATTTCGTGGGTATGTCCCGTTCCCTATTTGCTTGATAAAGCCCTTCCAGCTTTACGATCGGGCGCTCAGGCTCGCAATCGTCCTTCTCCGCCGCTGATAGCTCACATCCCGATTGCTATGAGTACCGATGAGGCTGCTGTTCACGAGGCGACAATGTCGCGTATTTCATATTATACGAAAGCGCCATTTTATGCTCACATGTTTGCAGAGGCGGGTTTTCCAATTGCTGCCGATGGTTCAGGCACCGATGCGCTTGTCAAATCGCTCGTGGTTGCTGGAGACCAGACACAGGTGGAACAGCGCTTGCGCGAGCTTATCGCCGGCGGCCTTGACGAACTGTTGTTGATGTTGGTACCTGTTGCGGACGAGGCTCGTGAGCGAGAGCGGTTGTTACAGATAATCGCTTCGCTTTAACGACCTATCTTTCCTACAAGAAACCGTAAAGACAAGAGGGAGTGACCTATGCGATATGGAGCCTATGTTCCCAATTTTGGACCCTATGGCGATGCTCGGGTGCTTGCCGATCTTGCATTTGAGGCGGAAGAGGCTGGCTGGGATGGCTTCTTTCTCTGGGATCAGGTGTCGAAGACGACCCTGACACCGACAGTTGATCCTATGGTTGATACATGGATTGCGTTAACCGCGATTGCCCTGCGCACGCGCACTATTCTCCTGGGACCACTCGTCACGCCTCTGCCGCGCCGTCGCCCCTGGATGGTTGCACGAGAAACCGTATCGCTGGATCACCTGTCTGGAGGGCGCCTTGTCTTCGGTGTGGGCGCTGGAGGTGGCTACTATGACTTCGAAGCGATGGGGGAAGTCAAAGACGCCAAAGCGCTGGCGGCGCTACTGGACGAGGGACTTGAAGTGCTCACGGATCTTTGGAGTGGCGAACAGTACAGCCATGATGGCATTGCTTATCATATTAAGGAAGCGCAGTTCCTGCCGCCCCCGTTGCAGTCTCCACGTATACCCATCTGGGTGGCGAACCTGTGGCCATCGAAGGCTGCTTTGCGCCGCGCTGCTCGTTGGGATGGCATAGTACCGATTGGGCGCGATCTGCCCATCGCAGCGATGCTCACGCCAGAGGAGATGCATGAAATTGTGCTCTCTGTCGCATCGCAGCCTGAATATTCTCCACCATTCGAGGTCGTACACTCGGGTATCACTGGAGGCACAGATGCAGCCCTTGATCGCGAGATTGTTCTAGCCTATGAGCGAGTAGGCGTTACCTGGTGGATAGAAAAGATTCTACCCGAATTGTGGGGAAGTTGGACTGAGTGGCCCCTTGAAGCGATGCGCTCGCGGATTCGGCAAGGACCACCAGGGTAAACAGAGCAGGTACCAGTAGAATTCTCTGTAATTCGTGTTAGACGTGTGCCAGTTTATCCGGGTTGGCAACAACACGAATAGTCTGAATGTGCCCGTCCTCCACTTCGATCATCAGCACAGAAAAGGCACGCTCACCGGAACGGATGACAAGCGCGGGTTGACGATTGACCTCTGTCAACTCCGTTCGAGCATCTTCAGGTAACGAGCGCCTGAATACGTTCTGTGTTTCCAGAAAGAAGTGAGCCACTGCCATTCGCCCAGTGATCGGACGTGTTGCCGCTCCTTTGACCTTGCCGCCGCCATCGCCCCAGAACGTGACATCTTCGGCTAACAGGTTCGTCAGGGAAGTCATCTCCCCGGCCTGAATAGCCTGTAGAAAGCCTGTGAGCAACTGCTTCTGGGTATCGGCAGATGCCTGAAAGCGTGGTCGGTGGTCGGCCAGATGTTTCTTAGCCCGGCTGAATGACTGGCGACAGGCCACTTCACTTTTACCTAGAAAGGTAGCGATCTCCGAGTAATCGTACTCGAAGACCTCGCGCAGCAGGAAGACGGCTCGTTCGATCGGCTGTAGTTGCTCCATGAGCAGAAGGAATGCCAGTGAGATAGTCTCCTCCGTGTCGACTCGCTCTTGTGGATCAACGGACTCGGCTGTTGTTGCAGTGTTAATAGGTTCCGGTAGCCAGGGACCCACGTATAATTCGCGCTTCCTGCGCGCGAGATGGAGTTGATCCATGCTCAGGCGTGTGATAATCGTGGTCAAAAAGGCTTTGAGTGAGCTAATGGTTTCTGGCGGTGTGGCCTGGTAACGCAGGTAGGTCTCCTGCACCATGTCCTCGGCATCCATCGCGCTACCGAGCATGCGGTAGGCGATAGCAAAGAGGTAATGCCTATAAACCTCAAATGATTCCATACTGTTCATCCTCATGGGTAACACCAGGTTAGGTCTCTGCACGCCACCAGGTATAGATCGCGATTGCGAAGCCAGGAATATGCTGAATCACAGTACTAATATGTTCCTTCATTATACTCGATGAGTTGCATCGCATTTTGCTTTGCTTTCGCCTGCTGTCGTTGTAATGCACGCTCATAGCGTCCCTTCCCAGGCCACACAAACAATCCTGGCCAGCGTCGTTCCAACCTCGGTGCTGCGGCGAGATAGCGTACAAAGATCTCGCGAAATTGATATCCCAACCAGCCAGTGAAGTAAGGTGGAACGGGTTTATCATCAGGATAATTGTTGAAGCCGATGGCATTGTGCCGTCCTAAAGCAATACCCTGACCAAGGTAGGCAAAGCTGAAAGGTTTGGGAGCTTTGCCAAGAAGAACCGCACTCAAGCTATCGGCGCCATGCGCGCCCATGATCGTCGCGGTGACGGCGCTCATACGCACGGGAGCACCAGGGATCTCACGTGGGTGGGCTGCATCACCAATGGCGTAGATCTCTGGATAGGAGGTCGAACGCAGGTAGGGATCGACCACAATCTGGTTGCGCTCATTCACTTCCAAGCCAGCTTCACGCGCTAACGGTGAAGCAACGAAGCCTCCCATCCAGAGACACAGGTCATAAGGAATCTCGTTTCCTTGATTAATGACAACACTGTGTGCGCGCACAGCAGCAACGGTGGTGTGATCGCTGATCTCGACTCCCATGCGGGTGAGTGAACGCCGGATAGAGGTAGCCACAGCCTTGCCCAGGAATTGACCGAATGATCCTTGCGTCACCAGGTGTACCTTGATGTCAGGGTAGGCTTTTGCAACCTCAGCGGCGGTTTCGATACCGGTTGCTCCTCCACCGCAGACCACTACATGGCCGTGTCTTGCTTGTACAGAAGGAAGCGTTTCGCGCAATGCTGCTGCGGACAAGGGACCGCTCGCCGCGAGGGTGTAGGCGTATTTCGCGACTCCAGGCACACTCTGGCGGTCAGTTATACTCCCTAATGCGTAGACAAGGTAATCATAGTTCAATTGGTGCGTTTGCTGCTGATCCATGACAGCGATCTCATGATGTGCAGGGTCGATACTGGTTACTCGTCCTTGAATAAACTGCACATTCGTTTGACGCAGCATCTGAGGAAGAGAGCGCCATTGGACTAGCTGGTTCGTGGCAAACTGATGCAAGCGCAGGCGTTCGGTGAATGTGTCGGTTTCGTTCACCAGTGATATATGGACGTTTTGTCTGGCAACTTTGCCAGCCAGTCGCATGGTAAACAACAAGCCTGCATATCCCGCGCCAATCACAAGGATGCGTATTGACGGTTGTATATCCTGTTCGGTGCTTCGATTGTCAGAAACAGGAGCGTTTGATCTAAACATATGTATACTCCAGTCGTTGATAGAAACGTTGTTGTGATCCTCATCGAAAAGATCATCGTAATGTAAGAGGGTTGAGTAGTCACATTTGTGACAGATGGGTGCTTTTCGGGGCGTTTCGGAGCCGCACGAACTGCTCAATCCTGATTAGCGGTATCGCAACCCGCTCTATTGGATAGAACGCTGATCGGGCGGTTGCCCAATCGACAACTTCAGGCTCAATCAGCGGGTAGTCGGCACCTTTCCACCGGATCACGCACCCGTCTGCAGCTTGCACATTACGGAACCAATCGGCTTGCTTGCCAAAGGTGAGCGGAATTATGAAACCATCAGCCGTCGGCCTCGCGCCAAGAGGTGTAGAATAGGAGCGACCGGAACGTCGTCCACGGTGATGGATTACGGCAAACATCGGCAAGCGGCGGCTCCCGGCGAGGGATAGTATGAGCGGGTTGAGGAGTCGCGTGCCCAGGCGGAGCAAAGTGCGCGCTGCCCGACTGATGGCCCTGGCGAATAGTGCTGTATTTGTTGTGGTGCTTTCTACGAGCTTCTTGTGGGCCAGAGGCGTCTCCGTTGACTCGCTCATATGAGTATTTTCCATGATCAAACTTCCTTTACTCTGTGAGGCTTACTAGAATCCAAGATTCTGCGTGATCAGTACGATCGTGATACGTCCGGGGTATGCCTCCCCATTTACAATCAATAGCTTATTGATCGCACTGGCCTGACCATATACCCGCTGTGTGCGCTCGCTCTCTAATGGTAGGCTGTATTCTTGAATACGGCGAAACCCGTCCTCCAGGGTATGTACGAGCTTTTGTGTCCCGACTACCCAGATCACCATACCTGCCCCGGCAGCAGCAGACCCTAACTGGCTCCCGGTGGCGGAAGCGAGCAGTATCTCACCCTTCTCGGTAATGGCATGCACGCTACCCACCAGCACATCAGGACTGGCGGTCAAGCCACGGATCTCACGCCGTTGTGTTGCCCGGTCAAGCGAATGCAGATGCGAACGAACCGATCGAAACCGCGTAGCATGTTCGATGTCCTCTGCCAGACCAATTAGCTCAAGGGTGCGTGATGGTGAGTCATAGACCTCCACATCTGAGGGTATCAGGTCAAGGACATATGCTCTTGCCTCCTCACCGGTCTGGACGACCGCGGTCCGTATGCCATGAGTTTCGAGTGCCTGAATCGTCTTCGCAAGTTGTTCCTCTGACGCCAGTTGTGTGAATTCCTGATTTGGTACAAAAGTAGCCATATTCATTGCGTTCCCTTCGTAGCGATGAAATGTTGCGTGTATGCATTTCGGTATTATCGTTTTCGTCTTAACTCACTGATAAATCCCTTTTCATATTCAAATCACTACTGCTAGCCACTCTGAGAGATTTCCAGGAGATGGCCATCCGGATCTCGAAAGAAGGCTCTAACTTCGTAGCCCCAATCAACGGGTGGAGTGAGAAACTCGGCACCCCGGGAGCGCAACACTTCGTAGGCCGCTATGCAGTCTGGTACTCTAATGACAAGCTCGCTACTAACCCTATCTATGGCGGTAGGTGAGGCAAAGGTCACTGTGGGCTTGTCCTTTGTAGGACCGCCCCCAACAGTAAGCATAATTTCGCAGCCCCCAAAGCTTAGGAGGCACAAGGTATCAGAAATCTCACGAACCACTGTCGCTCCCAGCACGTCACGGTAGAATGCCAGCGAACGAGGGTAGTCGCTCGCCACAAAAAGGAATTTTAGCTCCACTCCAGCAGTTGGGAATGTCGTTGCTTTTTCCATTGTAATTTCCTTGTATGTTTACAATTCGCTATCGTCCCCAGTACGTATTAATGTTAGATGTTTCCTGACGGAGCATTAAAGTCCCTGTACTACTATGGCCTGATTTTTTGCCACTTTGAAACGAAGCGCTTTGGCTGGTGCATACTCCTCTGAGTTATACCAGCGCATCGCCTGTTCGACACTTTCAAACTGTCCGACTGACAACAGGTGTGGGTGCCAATCTCCTTCCAGTGTTTCACCGGATACGCCTCCTATCAGGACCTTTCCTCCGTATTGTTTGAGGGTTGGACCAGCCAGTCGTAGGTATTCTTGAAAGCCCTCGGGGTCGGTGATTTCAAGATCAATCAGAATATAACCTGCCATGTGTTGTGTCTTCTTTCTATTTTCATTGTATGCCTTGTAGTATCTATCCCACGTGTGCCTCAGTTGGTGCCTGAAACAGGCGTGCAAGGCCGGTGAAAGGAGCGAGTGGGATCAGATCAAAGTCAATCAGGTGTAGCTGCACGAATGGCAACGTGGCGAGCGCCTGTTTGGCAGTTTCCACGCTTTCGCTTTCGAACATCAACACGACTCGGCCTGCTTCGTTAGCACGCGTATAGAACTCGCGGCAGATCCCTTGCGCGTAGAGTTGCCACACTGCTTGAATTTCTGCTGCTGAATGTTGTAGTAGCTCCTCCCGTGAGACGCCTTCGATTGGCTTTGGCATTACTAAAATCTTCATTAGGATATGACCTCCAGATCTTTCATTAATATGAACCTTAGTGTGATCTTCACCAGAAAGATCATCACAATGTAAGAGGGTTAAGGGTTTACTTTTGTGACAGAGATGCTTTCGTCACAGAAGTGATCCCTTAACCCTCTTCCTTAATACAGACTACAGTTGCATGTTCTGATTAAGGAGTATTACAATGAACTGGGAAATTGATCCCACCAATTCACACGTTTCGTTTACTGTTCGAGTTATGTATATTAGCATGACAAGAGGACGTTTCAATGCCCTTCGTGGGCGACTCCATATTGACGAGCAGAATTCAGCTAACTCCTGGGTCGACGCACAGGTGGAGACGACCAGCAACGATACCCGCAATAAGCTACGCGATGCACACCTGCGTTCCGCTGCCTTCTTTGATGTGAAGAAGCATCCAAAGATTACCTTTACGAGTACAAGCATCGAGCATGTTAGCGGTCAGGTCTACCAGGTGACGGGAAACCTGAACTTGCAAGGGGAGACCAGGCCCATCACTTTCGATGTTCACTACGGGGTCAGAGTTCGATGATGGGCGTAAGCGCAGGTCTTAGCGCTTCAGCGACGATCAATCGTCACGATTTTAGCCTGGGCCAGGGCGCAGCGGTGCGGTTCGCGGCGAGTTCTATGGTCACCATAGAGATTGATGTGGAAGCTGTTCAGCATGCAGTCGAAATACAAGATACAAACGCTCGTTCAAAAATGTTGAGCTAGATGAAGGTTCAATACTCATGCAATAGCAGGGCCACGACCTGGCAATATCCCTAGTTTCGCCTCGCTTCCGTATTCGAACAGTTCTTCGCCATCTGAAACGAATCCTTATGGTCTCCATCATCCCAAGGCAGGCCTTTGGGGGAGGCGTCAGACCTTGGGCGCTGGCTGTTCACCGCGGAAGATCGCGGCATTGCGTGTGGCAAACTCGCCGAAGCTGGTCGCTCGCCACCCGAAAATCGTTTGGATGACCGGTGAAACCTGCGACTCTTTGCCCTTACGTCGCTCTGCAAAAAGTTCGGCCAGAGCATCGGCGGTGTATGGAGGCACTCCGGCGACAAGCTGAGCTTTCTTTGCTTCCTCAGGAGCTATGTTTACATACTGAATCCTCTTTCCGGTGGCGGTGGAGAGCTTCTCTGCGACCTCTGCCATGCTAAGTGCCTCAGGACCGGTGATGGGGTAGATTTTCCCTTCGTGCCCAGGGCTAGTCAGGACGGTGGCAGCAACCTCGGCGATATCGCCGACGTCGATCGATGCAATCTTCGCATCCTCCATTGGCAGGAAGAACGCTTCCCTGGCGACGATCGACGGCACCTGCCGGAAGTACGCGTGCATGAACTCACCGGCGCGCAAGTGTGTGAATGCCATACCCGAGGCCTCCAACCTCCGCTCAATCTCACCGTGCATGCGGGCGTATCGAAAGGGGGAGTCGAGTTCTGGCATGATTCCCGAAAGTTTGACGACGTGCTTGACACCTGCCTTGCGTGCTTCTTCGATGAAGTTCGATTGCACCTCGAGCATCGCCGGATCCGAGGACGAGATGAGCATAGCACGCTCCACTCCTCGCAGTGGCAAGGTGAGAGTTTCAGGGCGCGCCATGTCACCCTCTACGATCTCAACCATTGGGAGGGAGGCAAGCCCATTGGCTTTAGCAGTACTGCGTACCAGGGCACGTACATACACTCCTCTTGCCGAAAGGCGGCGTACTAACTCGCTCCCGTTGAGTCCAGTAGCACCTGTTACGAGTATCATTTGCTTTCTCCTTTTCTGTATGTGGTATATGATACGCATCTATGCACAACCTGGCAAGTAGGGACAAAAATGATACCATAGACCAGGAAAATCAATGAATAAACCGTTAACCCGTACATCAATGTGATAGATTGGAGAAAAGAAATGGGTGTAGCGCAACAGGAGATCCAGGCACGACCGCGATTTGAGTGCCCAGTAGATGGCTTTCAGCAGATGATCAATGGAAAATATAAACTCCGCATCCTCTGGGCGCTCAAGCAGGGACCTCGCCGCTATGGTGAGATTAAGAAAGGACTATTACGCGACATAAGCGGGAGCCAGCAAATTGCGCCCCGCGTGCTCAGCCGGGAACTGAAAACCCTTGCGACATTTGGTCTCATCGAGCGGATCGACTACCAGGTCGTGCCTCCAAAAGTGGAGTACAGGTTGACGCCCGCCGGTCAGAGCCTAATGCCTATAATGGAACCAATGATAGAGTGGGGAAAGCACTATCTGATCCGTAATAGTGACTTTCCTACGAACGAAGTGTAGACGCCATGCTGCCAGCAAAGTTGACTACCCGATTAGTTGTGAGATACTACATACATGCCGTATGTAAAAGTCAATGATATACATATGTATTACGAAATACATGGTGAAGGTGAGCCGCTGGTGTTGATCCTTGGGCTTGGAACCGACATCTCCGAGTGGGTGTAATTATAGGCTGGCTTGCAGAAAAATTTCAGGTACTGGCGTTTGATAATCGAGGCGTTGGTCGTACAGACAAACCCGATATAACTTATTCGATTGAAATGATGGCTGATGATACGGCGGGGTTGATGCAGGCACTCGGCATTCAGCAGGCACACATTGTAGGCATTTCCCTTGGCGGAAGAATCGCGCTGGGATTGTCACTGCGGCATGTAGAGTGCGTCAAAAAGCTCGTGCTTGTATCCACATCCGCTCGAATTGTGAAGAGTTGGCGTCGGCGCTTCTACGCTTTGTTATCCGGTGCGTCCATCTTCAGAAGTAAATATCCACAACCACGTTTCGCATTTCAGCGGCAAATGCAGGCGTCGTCCGATTTCAACTGCACCGATCAATTGCATTCATTACACGTTCCATCGCTTATTATGAACGGAAAGAAAGATAAGACTGTTCCCTATTATCTGACTGAAGAAATGCACTCAGGCATCGAGGATTCGAAAATGCTCACGTTCGAAGGTGGCCATATTTTTTTCCTGATGAGGGAAGAGCAGCAGTTCCTTGAAGCGGTAGGAGAGTTCCTAGCTTCCAGGAACAACACATTTTAGTATTCTGGCTCGCACCGAACTGGTGCTTCCGATTATCACGCCTTTCCTTGAGACTACCATGCCAGGAATGATATAGTGAGGTGAGATGTGTAGGTATGAGGGAGAGAGGCTCTCTCGTAAGTATTAGGAAGTAGGTGAGAAACATGAACGATCCAACGATGTCTGCTACGCCTCCCTCGGTCGAAGGCATTGTGACCAAACCCAGTCCGTTTTCTGTGGAGGAGACATTGGAACGCCTCCAGGAAATCATACGCAGTCGCAATCTGACCCTCTTTGCGAACATTGACCACAGTGGAGGAGCGAAACGGGTAGGTCTCACGATGCAGGAGGCACACGTGCTTATCTTTGGCAATCCGAAAGGTGGAACCCCCTTGATGATTGCTTCTCCGCTCATTGCACTTGAACTGCCCCTTAAAGTACTCGTCTGGCAAAGTGCAGATCATCAGGTATGGGTGAGTACGAACAGCGTGACGTATCTGAGAGATCGCTACGCAATCCCGCAGGAACTGGTCGGTAATATTGCCGTCGTTGATACCATCATTCAACAGGCACTCCAGAACTAACGCTTTAGTTGTCTTGCTAGAGTTATGTAAGAGCCGATGGTGCTGATAGGAAGCGGCTGTCATATACATTGAAATACGATGACAAAATGAATATAATCAATGTATGAGTAATAGTTTACATCACGTTGTGCAGTTTACAATTGAATTGAGCAAAGCTGCTTTGCGAAAGGCGAGGTTGTGCCAATGACAAAAGTATTGAGGGGACGTTTCTGGTTTGAAACGGGCCTGGCTATTGTGACAGGAATTCTGTTCGTGATCACGCTCGTTTGGCATAATTGGATTGAGATCATCTTCAACGTTGATCCGGATCAGGGTAGCGGACTTCTCGAGTGGCTGATCGTTGGAGCTTTGCTCGTAGTGACGATTGTACTCTTTGTCCTGGCACGTTATGAGTGGCGTAAAGCTCAAGCAGCTATTGGCTAAACTGTGCTTTACAGAGTTCCGAGAACTGGCACACGAGGCTGGTCTGAGGTTCAGTCAACAGGGTGGCAATCGTCTGGCCGCTTTGCTGTCGAGTGTCGTCCGTTGTGATGCTACTGCCATCCCAGTTTAGGGTCGAGTTGTAAGAGTACTACGCTGATGCACGGACAACGATCGAAAGGGGTTTGGGAAGTGCTTCTCGTATCGGCTCGCCGCGACTGACCGCCAGGATATTTTCGGTCAAAGAGGCGAGCCATCCTCTATTATCAAATGAGATGGTCGTGAGGGATGGGATGCTCAACTGGGCAAATGGGATATCGTCACATCCGATCACCGCGATCGAATTTGGAACCTGGATAGCCAGGTCGGAGCAAGCTGCCAGGACTGCAAAGGCCACTTCGTCGTTGTAGCAACATATGCCAAAGGGCGGAGTCTGCTGCGCGAGCAGATGCATGATGGACTCTCGCGCACCCGCGCGAGAGTCCGCTATCACCTGGACGATTGGAGGCTCAAATGCACGTTCGACGCAGCCCTGACGTACGCCATCGAGTCGCGCCTGTGCTAGCCACTGGACGTCGCGACGCTCGGGAGTTGCAAATACAATGCGGTTCTGTCCACGTTCGGCGAGGTAGGACACCTGCGCTCTTCCCACGGGCTGTCGCGTGGTCTCGCTGTTCATTGAGAGCATGGGGACATTGAACTGACGCAAGAACTCGCTGATATCCGCATCGTTTTCGTCAACGAGGGAAACAATGACGGCTGGTGTCAGATTGGTCGACGGGTGGATATGGCCTAATGCTGTATGTATACCAACATACCAGATCAGGCTGAAGCCTTTTCCCGCCAATGCAGCCTCCAGCTCTTTCAAACTGCGAGCCATGGCCGGATCCACCATTTCGAACTGGAGCACGACCAGGACGATACGGCTGTACCCTGCACGCAGGATGCGCGCGGCGGTAAATGGGCGATAGCCAAGCTCTTGGGCGACCTTGAGAACTCGCTCACGCGTCTCCAGGGGAATACTCTGCCGGGGATCGTTGTTGAGTACATAACTGACAGTTGCCCGCGAGACACCGCTCGCCCGAGCGACATCTTCACTCGTTACCCGTCTCTGCTCTTTTTCCATCGCTATTGTTCTCCTTGACACCTGGCTTTCCTTCAACTGTACTATACTTACACGTGTAAGTAAAAGATGCAAAGAAGAATGTGTATCCGTCCTTCAGGTATAGGGCAACATAGAGTATTTCTTTCTTTTCTTTCAAGTTCCCTATCTATTTCTGGCTGGACGGAGAAACACGTCTCGGTCAAAATGTACATCCAAAAAGAAGGAATTATGCTTTTTCATTCACACACAAAAATCGGACTGGCGTATAAATGGTGGGTCACGATAGCTGTTACCATTGGAATGTTCATGAGTTTGATGGATTCGACCATTGTCATTGTGGCAATTCCGCAGATGCAGAAAGCCTTCGGAGCTGATATTCATAGTGTCCAGTGGGTCGTAACCATTTATATGCTCACGCAGGCTGCTGTGATTCCAACTGCTCCGTATCTGATCGCCAGATTCGGAGGGAAACGTACATATGTCTGGACACTGAGTGCTTTTCTGCTAGGTTCCCTGCTGTGTGGGTTTGCATGGAATCTGCCCACACTCATCTTCTTCCGATTGATTCAAGGTATTGGCGGAGGGATTCTCTTACCATTGGTGATGACCTTGTTGTACCAAGCATTTCCTCCCGAGGAGCGTGGAACGGCCGCGAGCATCATGGGAATCCCGCTAATGATTGCGCCGATGCTTGGACCGGTACTGGGTGGCTACTTGATCAGCGCGTTCGGGTGGCCGTGGGCATTTTTCATCAATGTGCCAGTGGGCATTGTGGCAGTCGTGATCGCGCAGAAGGTCTTACGACAGTCGCCATTGGAACAGCAAAAGATCCGCTTCGATGGTGCGGGTTTTCTCACAGCGGCTTCCGGCAACGCGCTGCTGCTCTATGCCGTCTCTGACTTGACGAGCGGCAACGTAACTATTACCACTGTCTCACTCCTGTTCGGGAGCATCGTACTCTTGCTCGCCTTCGTGGCGATCGAGCTTCTCAAAGTACGGTATGGGCGAGTACCATTATTGGATCTACGCCGCTTTCGAGATCGCACCTTCACATTCAGTACACTTACCCAGGTCTTGAACTTTTTTGTCAGGTTCGGCATTCTATTCCTGATCCCCATCTACCTGCAAACGCTTCATCAAGAGTCACCCTTGCAAGCAGGAGCAATCCAGGCATCTCAAGCTGTGGCTACGTTGGCAATTCTGCCTATCGGTGGAAAGCTTGCCGATCGCATTGGGCCTCGACCAGTCGTAATAGTCGGTCTTCTCGTATTTGCTACTACCGCTGCTTTACTCATAACGCTGACCTTGACGACACCAATCTGGAAGATCGTGGGCATGTTGCTCCTGCTTGGATGCGCTTCGGGACTTCTTCAGCAGATCCCGGTAGCTGCGATGTCTCGCATCAAGAAAGAAGAGCATAAAGAAATCGCGAACGGTTCGACTTTGCTAATAGTGCTACAGGCTACCGCTGCACCCCTGGGTGTAGCGGTTTTCTCGAGCATTGTGCAGGCGCGTAGCCAGCAATACACCATACTCCTGGCTACGCAGGGGATTAAAGGTGAGTTGGTACAGCTGCAAAGTACGTTGTTGGCAATGCACGAGAGTTTTCTGCTTGCGGTTTTGTTGTTACTTGTGGCTCTGGGGATGATGTGTCTCGTGCCTCCGAGGAGGAAAGAGACGAATGAGGAGGCTGAGCATGTTCGGGAGATGGAATTGATCGCGTAACAGGTGGTGCTGATGGAAAAACGGCCAGCTGCCTATATACTGGATCAATCCCAATACTGAACCGTTGGAATAGGTTCTTGTCCGTCTTGAGATCGTCCTTCTTAGAGAAGAAGCAAGGCGGCAAAGACTCGTTGAGAAATGGTCTCGCTTCAAATGGAGAGATGAGCACGCAGCCGATCACATAGGGCTATGACTTCTTTGGCTC